>JAACVI010000023.1 GCA_009992505.1 Myxococcales bacterium | reverse complement strand
GCCGGCGCGCCGGATGCCATGGCCATGGCGGACGGCTCGATGGACGGACCCCCGGCCGACGGGGCGATGGACTCCGGCATGGACTCGGGCCCCGTCGACTCCGGCATGGACTCGGGCCCCGTCGACTCCGGCATGGACTCGGGCCCCGTCGACTCCGGCATGGACTCGGGACCGGTGGACTCCGGACCCGCAGACTCCGGACCCGCAGACTCCGGACCCGTCGATTCGGGCATCACCGATTCGGGCATCACCGATTCGGGCCTGATGGACGCCGCTGCGGCCGGCTGAGCGCCGACTACTCGCGCCAGAACAGCTTCCAGGGGTTGTGCTTCAGGTCGCGCAGCATCTCCTGGATGTCGTCGTAGATCTCTTCGTCCATCAACAGCGCGCCCACCGTGCCGTGGCCCTCGCGGATGTGCGTGGTGATGGCCTGGGCGTCGCTCAGGGTGGAGTCGGCGCGCTCGGCGATGCTCGAGGCGCGTCTGAGGGCCGAGCTCAGGCTCCGTCGCTCCTCGGGCCCGAAGGCGTCGAGGCCCTCGTCGACCTTGTGGGTGATGCTGCGCGCGTCGGCGAGGAGCGGGTCGACCTGATGCGCCACGGAGGCGAGGGAGTGGTCGAGGTTTCGCAGGCTGCGACGCACCTCCGGCCCTTCGAGCGTGCCGCGGGCGCTGTGCAGCAGCAGGTTCGCCTCGTGGGTCGCCTGCTCGAGATCCTCGAGCATGTTCCCCAGAGCGTCGGGATGCTCGGCCAGCGTGCGATCCAGCGCCGCCACGATGTGCGCCGCACCGGAGATGAACTGGCTGATCTCTTCGCGATGCTCGCGCATCAGCTGCGAGATCGAGTCGAGCAGCTCGTAGGCGAGCGCCAGCGCGAGGTCCATGCGCGGGGGGTCCACGCCCGCCACGATGCTGCCCGGCGCCAGCCGTGGATGCTCCGGGTTGCCCGGATCCACCGCCATGTTCTGTTCGCCCAGCAGACTCTGGGAGGTGACGTAGAACATCGCGTCGTCGTGGATGGTGTTGCCGTATTCGGCGTCGAGCCGCACCTCGACGCGGATCAGCGCGCTACGACCCGTGGCCGGATCCATGCGTCCGCCGCGGTATTCGATGTTCTGCACCCGGCCGATGTGCACGTTGCCCACGTTCACCGGCGCGCCGGGCTTGATGTTGCCCGGGTTGTTGAAGTCGACGAAGACGGTGTAGCCCTCGCCGAAGTCGATGCCTCCGAGCATGAACACGAAGCCACCGAGCAGCACCAAGGCGGTGAGCACCAAGAGTCCGACCCGCACCTCGAGCGACAGCCCCTTCATACCTCCATCGGTCCTTCGGCCTCGCCGCGCATGAACTGGCGAACGATGGGATCGCTCGTGTTCTGGAACTCCGTGGGCGTGCCTAGCATCCTCAAGTGGCCTTTGTAGAGCATCGCGATGCGGTCCGCGATGGAGAAGATCGAAACCAAGTCGTGGCTCACGACCACGCAGGTGACGCCCAGTTCGTCGGCGAGCGTGCGGATCACGGCGTCCGTGCGGCGCGCGCTGACCGGATCGAGGGAGGTCGTCGGTTCGTCGAAGAGCACGTAGCGTGGGTCGAGGGTGAGCGCTCGGGCGATGGCCACGCGCTTCTTCATGCCGTCTCCGAGCTCCGCCGGGTAGCTGTCGGCGAAGTCCTCCATGTGCACCTGCGCCAGGCGCTCTCTGGCCGCGACCAGCGACTCACGCTGGGAGCGCCCCGTATGCTTGCGCAGCGGCAGCGCGACGTTCTCCGCGCAGGTCATGGAGTCGAAGAGGGTCGCGTTCTGGAAGACCATCGCGCACTTCTTCCGCACCGGGTAGAGCGCGTGTTCGCTCAGGCGCGAGACCTCCTCGCCATCCAGATAGATCTCGCCCTGGTCCGGTCGCAGGAGCCCGATCAGGTGCTTGATCATCACGCTCTTGCCCGCGCCCGACGCGCCCACGATGAAGAAGCACTCGCCATCCTCGATGGTGAAGTCGACACCGTCGAGGATCACCTTGTCGCCGAAGGCCTTGTGGATGTTCTCGAAGACGATGGGCATGGGCGCGCGTCAGCTCGGCACGAAGAAGTAGCCGAGACCACTGATGAAGAAGTTCAGCACGATGATGGCGAAGCTCGAGCCGACCACGGCGCGGGTCGTGGCCGTGCCCACGCCCTCGGAGCCGCCGAAGGTGGAGAGGCCGCGCTGCGCGCTGATGATGGCGATGGCGGCGCAGAAGGCGACCATCTTCGTGACCCCGAGGCCGACGTCGCCCAGAGTCACCATGGAGAAGTTCAGGTAGGTGTGGAAGTTGACGTCGAAGACGCCGTTCGCGATCACCATGCCGCTCAGGATGGCCACGGCGCCGGCGATGATCAGCACGGCTGTGCCCATGATGGTCGCCGCGATGAAGCGCGGCACCACCAGGTAGTCCACGGGATCCGCCGCGCACATGCGCAGCGCGTCCACTTGATCCGTGACCACCATCGAGCCGATCTCCGCCGCGATGCCCGCGCCCACACGCGTGGCCAGGGGCATGGCGCCCAGGGACGCGGCCATGTCGCGCACCAGCAGCTTGATGAAGGTCGCGCCGAGCATGGTCAGATCGGGCAACAGGCGCTGACTCTGCACGGCCGACTGAAAGGTGATGATGGCGCCGATGAAGCCCATCGTGATGCACATGAAGACAAGCGAGCGGTTGCCGATGATGTACATCTGCTCGAGCAGCGCGCCCTGCTCGCGCTTGCCTTGGGAGATCAACGTCAGCGTTCGCCCGAGCAGGCGGAAGAGGCCGGCGATGTCGTTCACTCCCGCCGAAACCGGCGCCATCAGCCGTCCGAGGGCGCTCGGCCCGGAGTCGACGAGGGTGGCGCTGGCTTCGGTCATCCGAGCACGAAGGTAGAGAGGTAGTCCGCGACGAAGATGCCAGTGGCCGCGGCCACGACGGACGCGTTGACGGAGCGGCCCACGCCGGGCGCGCCACCACGCGTGGCGAGCCCGAAGTAGCAGGAGGTGACGGCGATCATCAGCCCGAAGATGGCGCTCTTGATCAGGCCCGCGATCACATCCCACGGGCCGAGCATGGGGATGGCCGAGGCCAGGAAGGTGCGTGGATCCACGTCCAGCAGCAGATCTCCCGTGATGATGCTGCCGATCAGCGCCACACCGTCGCCCAGGATCGTGAGCATGAAGATCATCACGACCATCGCGATGATGCGCGGCATCACCAGGTAGCCGATGGGATCGATGGCCAGCGCGCGCAGGCCGTCCACCTGCTCCGTCACGACCATGGTGCCGAGCTCCGCCGCGTTGTTGGCGCCGACGCGGCCGTTGAACATCAGCGCGATCAAGAGCGGGCCGACCTCGCGGAAGGTGACGAAGGATGCGCCCCATCCCACGAATTCTCGGGCGTTGAAGCGCTCCACCAGGGGCGCAGCCTGAATCACCATGATGGCGCCCGTGAAGGCCGCCGTCGCCATCACGATGGGCACGGACTGCACGCCCATGCGGTGGAGGTTCCTCACCAGCTCGTAGCGATCGACGCGGGGTGGCACCAGCCGCTTCAGAGCTTGGCTGAGCAGGAGCGTCATGCCGCCGACCTGATCCGCGAGGCTCAGCAGCGACGCGCCGACGCGTGCCGGCAGCGCGAGCAGCCTGGACCCACTCACAGCGGACCCTCGACCAGGCCGTGGATGAACTGGCGCACGAGGGGATCGACGCTGGTCTTGGCTTCGTCGGCGCTGCCCTCGAACACGAGCTTGCCCCGGTGGAGCATGGCCACGCGGTCCGCGATGGTGAGCACGCCCGCCACATCGCTGGAGATCATCACCACGCAGCCCCGCTGTTCACGTTGTTCACCTTTGATGAGGTCGTAGATCTTCTGGCTCGTGACCGGATCGAGGCCCGCGGTCGGGTCATCGTAGAGCAAGATGGGTGCTCGCGCGACGGTCGCGCGCGCGATGCCCACGCGCTTCTTCTGGC
The DNA here is from genome assembly GCA_009992505.1 of Myxococcales bacterium. Lineage (GTDB taxonomy): Bacteria > Myxococcota_A > Polyangia > Polyangiales > Houyiibacteriaceae > JAADHO01. Next base: position 3,899 of record JAACVI010000023.1, on the reverse strand, counting down.
CGCCCGAGAGGCTGCGTGGGATGCGATCCTCGAAGCCCGGGAGGGACACGCGCTCGAGCCGCTCGCTCACCCGCGCCTGGATCTCCTCCTCGGGCAGATCGAAGAGCCGACGCAGGGGAAAGGCGACGTTCTCGCCCACCGTGAGGTAGTCGAAGAGGGCGTAGTTCTGGAACAGCATGCCGATGCCCTTGCGCACCTCCGCCAGGCCCGGCTCGTCCTTGTCCGCGAGGGAGACGCCGTCCACGAACACGTCTCCGCGGTCGGGGCGCAGCAGGCCGGCGACGGACTTGAGCAGCACGCTCTTGCCGCTGGCGCCCGGTCCCACGAGCGCCAGGATCGACGCGGGCGGTGCGTGCAGGTTCACACCGTCGAGGACAGGGCTGCGGAAGGAGACGCTCAGGTCTTGGACGCGGATCATGACGAGTTCAGACCTCGCCGACCTCGGGCGAGGGCGAGGGCGCACGACGTGAGCGCAGCAGGACGAAGACGAGCAACATCGCGAGGAGGAGGTGCAGGAACAGGGCACCGCCGAGGATCGCCTTCAGCGTGGGTGCGGTGCCGCGCGTGACCGTCAGTGGGCCGAGCTGCACCAGGGCCGCGGGGCTGGGCGTCGGCGCGGCGACGGGCACCAAGACCACCGCCACGTCCTGGGGGTTCATGCGCTCGATGGCCCCGGCGATCAGGGCGGCCACGGCCTGTCGGTCGGGTGCGTTGCCCACGCGATGCTTCAAGAGCACGGAGGCGCGCGGACGCGGCTGCTCCTCGTCCAAGGCGAAGTCGTGCGCCTCGGGCAGGCCGATGTGGACCCGCGCCTCGAGCACCCCGTCCATCACCTCGAGCGAGCGGCTCAGCTCGCCGCCGAGCGCCGCGACGTAGCGGGCCCGCTCTTCCGTCGCCGTGGGTACCAGGCCGCCTTGGCCGAAGACGTCCTCCAGGCCTCGCTCGGGCACGGCGGGCAGGTTCTGGGCGCGCAGGACGCTCAGCGCCTCGCCGATGTCGTCGTTGGCCACGGCGACTCGATAGCTCGCGCCCTGACTGCCTCCGCCCTCGTCACGCTCCTTGGTCGCGCCGATGTGTTGGGTGTGCAGGGCCGAGACGATGGCGTTCGCCTGAGACTCGCTCAGATCACCCTCCAGGGTGGACTGGCAAGCGCAGAGGAGCATCAAGATCGAGGCCAAAGCCCAGGCCGAAGCGCGTCGTCGGTTCATGGTTTCCCCAGTCGAAAGTTCCGCGGGCCAGCGTATGCGCCGACGCGAGAAGCCGTCCACTCTTGATTTGCGACGCAGAATCGCATCGCGGGAGCGTCAGTCGACCGAGAAGCGATAGCGCGCGCCCATGCGTGGCGCGCCGAAGGTCGGGAAGCGCACGCTCTGGACCGCGCGACTGACGCAGCTCTGGAAGCCGTTGCTGCCGGGGCGCACGCTCGCGCCGAGCACGCTGCCGTTGCCGGCGATGGCGATGTCGACCTGCACCTCGCCGAGGTGCGCGCCGCTGCGCACTTCAGGCAGGACACAGTGGCTGTAGATCGAGTTCACGTGCCGATTCATCACGCCGCTCACCTGGGCGGGCGTGAGGCGCGTCTCGCTGGCGCCCATGGTCACGTCTCCGAGGTCCACGGCGCGGTTCATCGCGTCCTCGTAGCTGCCGCCGCCGCCGCCGCCGCCACCGCTCCGCCGCTGGCCCGAACGGCCGCCGCGGTGTCGTGGCGGATCGGGCAGCAGGCCCGCGGTGCCCTCGATGGCGATCTCGCCCGTCTCGTACAGGTTCGCGAGGTCCGCCTCGGCGACGTTGTGTTCGCGATGCGCCTGGCGCGTGAGCGCGAAGACGGTGCCGAGCCCGCCCAGGACGGCCACGATCGAGGTCGCGACGATGATCTTGAACAGGCCGGAGCGCTTCTCCGACACCTCGGTTCGGGCGATGGCCGCTTTGTGCGCGCGATGCTCGCGCGTGACCTTCTGTTGCTCGAGGAACTCCGAGAACTCGGGCCAGAGGCCGACCGTCTGCCGCTCGCCCGTGTCCATGTTCAGGATCACGTGGCTGTGCTGGAATTCGTCGGCGACGATGCGCTCGACGATCTCTCGCCCGGAGAAGGGTCCGTGGTCGAGGCCGTCGATGGCGACCATCCAGCGGGGCGCGTCGTTCTCCGTGACCTTGGCCAGGAGCGCGCCCAGATCGACCTCGGCCGCCGCTGGCCCCGGTCCACCGGGCAACGAGGCGCGGAACTCGTCGTGGATCGACACGCGGCTGCCTACGTTGGGCGCCACGCCCGCGACATTCCTCGGAACGGGAGGCGGAGGCGGGAACGCCGGCGCGGGGATCGACTCGAACTCGATCGCGGCCGGGATCAGCGACGCCATGTCGACGTCCATGTCCATGTCGATGTCGACGCCGCCGTCTTCGTGGCCTGCCAGCTGCTCGAGCGCCGCCCTCAGCTCGGCCGGGGTCTGGTAGCGCGCGCTCGGATCGGTCGCGAGGCAGCGCAGCACGACCGCGTCCCACTCATCCGTCGCGTCCGCGTGAGCGACCGAGGGTGGGGTGAAGCCGTCGGCCGGCGAGAGACCCGTGAGCAGCTGATAGAGGATCGCGCCCAGGCCGAAGATGTCGCTGAGGCGCGTCGGCTGGCCGCCGGCTTTGACCTCGGGTGCCAGGGAGGCTTGCTCCTGCTCGCCCAGGACGCCGGGGCCGCCGATCGCGACCATGGCGCGCGACACGCCCAGATCCCCGATCTTCATCACGCCCCCGGTGGTCGCCCAGACCACGCTCGGCCTCAGGGCGCCATGACAGGAGCTCGCGGGGATGGCGTCGAGGGCGTCCGAGATGTGGACGATCACGTCGTAGGCGTCTCGCAGGGTGGTGTGGGAGCCGTCTTCGCGCCGCTTCTGCAGGACCTGGGAGAGCGGTACGCCGTCGACCCACTCGGTGGCCACGAAGGTGCCGCCGTCGGGCGCCGCGCCCACGCCATAGGTGGCGATCAGGTTGCGGTGGTTCACCCCCGCTGCCTCGCGACAGGCGTTCTTCAAGGTGCGCGCGGCGTCTCCGCGGGCGAGCTCCGCGGGGATGATGCGCAGCGCGATGGGCTTTTGAGTCTTCTCGTCCCGAGCGGCGAGGAGCAGCCCGAGGGCGTCGCGTTGGATCTCACGGTCGACCACGAAGCGTCCGCCCATGCGGACGCCTGCGGCGAAGGGGGAGGCGTCGCTCGAAGGTGTGGGCTCTTGGGTCATGGCCGGACGGGTTGGGGTGGGCGACCAGGGTAGACGACCCGGGCCAGTCGCTTCAAGGCCGCGCTGCGGCAGGTGTCCCTGCGTCGCCGGGAGGCGGCGGCAGGGCGCGAAGCTCGAGGCTGGCCGAGACGGCGCGGGGGGCATCCGGTACCGGTCCACGCAGGTGCACGGACTCGGCGCGACGGGCCATGCAAGTCGCGGTCTGGGCCGGGAAGCCGGGCGCGCTCGCGGTCGCGCGCGTCACCATGCCCGTGATGCTCACGTAGGCGGTGACCGAGAGCGTGGCGTGTTGGGGCAGGTTGGCAGCGCCGGCCGGGATGCACGAGGACGGGTCCCCGAGCGCCGTGCGCAGCTCCGCGGACAGATCTCGCCTGGGCTGCTCGTTCATGCTCGGCAGCTCACGGGTCTCGGTCACGCGCAGACGCCCCGGATTGTCCTGACCGCTGGGACGGTCACGCAGATCCGGAGCCGGGCGATGGAAGACCTCCTTCGTGTGATGGGCGGCCTCGGGCGGCGCCGTCGGCGGCGCCCTGTGGAAGTCTGGACGTGGAGGGAGCGCCTGCTCGCTGTCGCCACAGGCGCCGAGTCCCAGCAGCAGCGCGCTCCCGAGCAGTGCCGTCCACCACCTATGCATCACGCCTCGCGGGCGGGCTCGAGGATCAGCTTGCGCTCGTGGAA
>JAACVI010000022.1 GCA_009992505.1 Myxococcales bacterium | reverse complement strand
CTGGGTGTGAAGCCGATCAAGAGCGGGACCTTCGTGCCGCGCTCGGCCGAATCGGGGTCGATGTTGACCAGGAAGATCGGCGAGGCTGTGTCGTCGCGATAGGTCGAAGGATCGTCCGACAAGGAGGCCACGTCGAGCGGACCGTTGTAGGGCAGGTAGACGGGCCCCGAGGTGCTGAAGCCCGTGGTGTCTTCTTCGACGATGGTGATGAAGGCGTCGATCACGTCCAGGTGCCGAGGGTTCAGCCAGCCCGACATGTCGGGATGGCCGTCCGCGCGCCGCAACGCATCGAGGGGCCACGGGCGCTGCCACTGGTCCGACGCCTGCGCGAGATCGAAGCGCAGCATGATCGGTCCAGTCTCCCCCGCGTCGACCATCGCGTCCGTCGTGGCGTCGACGCCCGCGTCCGCGGGACCGGAGTCCGCGGCGGTGGAGTCGTCCCCACACGCGCTCGCGGCGAGCAGGAGCAGCGGGAAGAGACACGCGAGGACACGTCGAGACAGGGAAGAATGCATCCACGCAATATGACACGAAGCGGTCGCCGCAGGCGATCACGCAGCGGCGCCGTCTCTTGCAGTGGCTGCGCGACGAGGTCGCCCGGCGCGTGGTGGCAGACCGACCGTGGACGGGCCGCGAGCTGCTATGCTGCCCTCCAGCGCGGGATGGCGCGCGCAAGGGAGAGGGTCCGATGCGGGAGACACGCGATGGACGGAGCGCTTGGCTGGCGATCGCCTTGGCCTGCATGGGCTGCGGCGACGCGCACACGTTGCCCACGGACTCCGCCGTCCCCACCGACGCCACGTCGGACGCCGCCACGCGCGAATGCGCCGGGCCCACGGGGGAGCTGGATCTGCTCCTGGTGATCGAGAACGCGGGAAACCTGCTTCCCGTGCAGTACTCCCTCACCCGGCAGTTTCCTCGCATGATCGATTCGCTCGTCAGCGGCGAGCTGCGCGACGCCGACGGCACGCTGCTGCGCATGGGCACGCCGGTGACCAGCCTGCACCTGGGCGTGGTCGACAGCGACATGGGCAGCGGCGGCTTCGACCTGCCGACCTGCGCGGACTCGAACTTCGGCGACGACGGCATCCTGCGCAGCGCGAGCCCGGTGGGCGCGCCGGAGTGTGCGCCCAGCTACCCCACCTTCCTCGACTTTCGCACGGACACGGGAGACCCGGCGACCCTGGCATCGGACGCGACCTGCCTCGCCCTGGGCGTGGGCACGGACGGCTGCGGCATCGAACAGCACCTCGACGCCATGCTCAAGGCCATCACGCCCTCGTCGTCCCCGCTGACCTTCCAGCAGCACAGTGCCGGACACGGCGACCACCTGAACGCCGGCTTCCTGCGCGCCGACTCCGTGCTGGCCGTGATCCTGCTCGCGGAAGAGGACGACTGCTCCGCGAGCGACGGCGATCTCTTCAATTCAGCCTCGACGACGTATCCGCTCGAGTTGAACCTGCGTTGCGCGACCTACCCCGAGGCGCTTCACCCCGTCTCTCGCTACGTCGATGGGCTGTTGGCGCTGCGCCCCGATCATCCCGAGCGCGTCGTCTTCGGCGTCCTCGCCGGCGTGCCTGCCGACTTGATCCCCGACTCTGGACCCATCGACTACAGCCTGGTCCTGATCGACCCGCGCATGCAGACCGTGCCCGACCCGAGCGCGCCTTCGCATCTGCAGCCTTCATGCGTCGCGGCCGGCCGTGGCTGGACCTTCCCGCCCGTGCGCATCACCACGCTCGCCCGTGATCTCGACGTGGCCGACGCTCACGTCGCCCTTCAGAGCTCGTGTCAGGGCGAGTTCGACAAGCCCATGACCGCGATCCTGAACCGCACCTTCGACGCCCTCGCCGGCGGCTGCACACGCTGAGCATCAGCTCCAATCGCACGTAGGGCGAAGCGCTCGCGCGAACCGCGCACTCAGAGCTCGCGAGCGATCCGCATCTGGAAGTCTGAATCGAAGGGCACGAGCGCGAGATGGGGTGCGGAGAGCACCTCCGCAGAGAGCCGAACGTCGACGGATCGCGCGCTGTCGAGGGTCGCGAGGCCATCCTCGTCGATCAAGAAGAGACGCTTCTGGGGATGCAGCTCGAGGCCGACCTCCAGGGGTCGCGCGCCCTCCTGCTCGAGGCGCGCGGCGTCCGCGGCGTCGATCACGTAGAGTTCCCGCGCACCCGCGAGCGCCCTAGCCAGGCGCAGCCAGACACCGCCGCTGCCCGCGCGCCGCCGGTACTCCCACGATCGCAGGAGCCAGCGCTTGCGCACCTCGCGCGCCCTCGCGTCGAGTCGCTCGTTCACGGCGGCTCCGTTCGCTGCGCTTCGGCAGCCTCCAGGCGACACAGGAGGTCGTGCACGCGCTCACGCTGACCCAGGGGACCGGGCATGCCCACCACGGGCTGAAGCAGCGACAAGAGGGTGACGTTGCTGCGGACCGAATGGCGCAGCTCGTCCGGCAAGCCCGCGTACGCCTCGGCGAGCTGCTTCAAGTCGGCCTCCTCCGCGTTCATCAGGATGCCCAACACGACCAGCAGATCGCGGTCTCCCTTCAGGCCCGAACGCTCCGAGACCAGCTTCTCGAGCATGCCGCCGGCGCGCTCAGGCATGGGAATGCGCATGCCGTCGAGCTCGAGCACACGCCCCGGGCGTAGCAGCCCCAGCGTCCCGAAGACCAACATGCTCATTCGCTCGCCCTCGATGGGGATGAGATCGGAAAGCGGGGTGCCAGCGTCTGGGAGCCCGACGAAATTCAGCTCCAGCAGGCCCTCCACCTGGGGCAGCCACACGGACGGCTCGTCGTTGGACGGCGCGAAGAGCGACATCTCCGAGAGGCGCGCCTCGACCTCGAGGTGGGCGTGAATCGGGACACCCACGTCGACGTCCTCCGAGACCACCAGGGACGAGGCCACGCCCGGCTCCCACAGGTTCGGCAGCTCCGAGCCAATGACCAGCACGCCAGGCACCGACAGCACGGGCTCGGCGGCCCGCAAGGTGGCGAGGAGACGCTGGCGAAAATCCACGGCTCCATTCTAGCGCGCATCGCCAGAGAAGCGATTTCTCGCGCGTGGATGGCAAGCCCAGACCTCGCGGCCTGCCCACGACTCGCATCACCAACCCGGCATCCGCTATGCTCGGCTGGTCGGTCACGACACGGGAGGTGGAGCATGAGGGAAGCCAATCGTCACTGGATCATCGCGCTCGCTGCGCTGCTTGCGCTCGGGAGCACGCAGTGCACGCGTTCGCACGATCTGCATCCGGTGACCGACGCCGGTCCTGACGCGGCCGCGCCACGCGACACCGGGCCGAGCGAGGCCGGACCGCGCGCATGCCCGCCGAGCACGGGCAAGCTCGACCTGCTGCTGTTGGTAGACAACTCCGGCTCCATGATCGAGGAACAGAACTCCTTCGGTCGGCAGCTTTCTCGTCTGGTAGATGCGCTCGCCTCCGGCACGATAGTGGGCACCGGCGGGACCATCCTCCGCACGACGACGCCGGTGAGGAGTGTGCAGGTGGGCGTCGTGGACAGCGACTTGGGCTCGGGCGCACACCTGGTTCCGACCTGTTACCGCTCGGACTTCGGCGACGATGGCATCTTGCGAACGCAGGGCAACACGACCTTCATCGGCTGCAGCGCGACCTACCCGAGCTTCCTCGAGTTCTCCCCGAGTGACAGCCCCGAGTACTTGTCTGGCGAGCTCAACTGCGTCGCGTCGGTGGGCACCAGCGGCTGCGGCTTCGAGCAGCACCTCGACGCCATGCTGAAGGCCGTGACGCCGAGCACCTCGAGCACGACCTTCGTCATGGGAACCCGCGGCCACGGCGATGTGGAGAACGCCGGCTTCCTGCGGCCGACTCCGTGCTCGGCCTGATCGTGCTGGCCGATGAAGACGACTGCTCCGCGTCCGATGGCGACCTCTTCAACCAGAGCTCGGCGCGCTACGCCGGCGACCTGAACTTGCGCTGCTTCCAGTTCCCCGAGGCCGTGTACCCGGTCTCGCGCTACGTCAGCGGGCTCACGGCGCTGCGGCCGGGCCACCCCGAGCAGATCGTCTTTGGCGCCATCGTCGGTGTGCCGACGGACCTGGTCGCGAACGCCGACGCCATCGACTACGGCACGATCCTCGCGGACCCACGCATGGAGCAAGCGCCCGACCCGACCATGCCCTCGCGTCTCACACCCTCCTGCAACGTGCCGGGCCAGGGCCTGGCCTTCCCGCCCGTGCGCATCACCGAGGTCGCCCAGGGACTGCATGGCGCCGGCGCCCACGCCGTCGTGCAGTCCATCTGCCAGGAGGATTTCACGGGGGCCATGACCGCCATCCTGAACCGCCTCTTCGACGCCCTCGACGGCGTCTGCCCGCGCTGAGGCTCGTTTGGTGCCCGTACGACGGGGCGCTATCCTAACGTCCGGGAGGTGGAGGATGACCGAATCGAATGGCTGGATCATCGCGCTGAGCGTGATGCTGGCCCTCGGGAGCATGCGGTGCGCGAGGTCGCACGACCCGCATCCGGCGAGCGACGCCGGACCCGGCGTGGACGCGAGTCCACCCGAGTGCGCGAGCAAGCTCGACCTCTTGCTCCTACTCGACAACTCCAACTCGATGATCGAAGAGCAGAGCGCCTTCATCGCGCAGCTTCCGCGCCTGGTGACTGCGCTCGCCTCGGGCACGATGGTGGACGCGAGCGGCGCCGTCGTCCGCAGCGTGACGCCCGTGACCAGCCTGCACGTGGGCGTCGTCGACAGCGACATGGGCACGGGAGGCTACCTGGTCCCGAGCTGTTACCGCTCGGACTTCGGCGACGACGGCATCCTGCGAACCCGGGGCAACACGACCGTCATGGGCTGCAGCCCGACGTAGCCGAGCTTCCTCGAATTCTCCGCGGGCGACACCCCCGACCGCTTCGCTGCCGAAGTCAGCTGCGTCGCGGCGGTGGGCACGCAGGGCTGCGGCTTCGAACAACACCTCGAGGCCATGCTCAAGGCCGTGACGCCGAGCACCTCGAGCACGACCTTCGTCGCGGGGACCCGCGGTCACGCCGACGTCGAGAATGCGGGCTTCCTACGCTCGGACTCGGTCCTGGGCGTGATCGTGTTGGCCAACGAAGACGACTGCTCCGCGTCCGATCCCGACCTCTACAACCAGAGCTCGGCGCGCTACGTGGGCAGCCTCGGTCTTCGCTGCTACCGCTTTCCAGAAGCGGTCTATCCCGTCTCGCGCTACGTCAGCGGCCTCATCGCACTGAGGCCCGGCCACCCCGGGCGCGTCGTCTTTGGCGCCATCGCCGGTGTGCCGCCGGACCTCGTGGATGATCCCCGCGCCATCGACTACGGTGAGATCCTCGCCGACCCGCGCATGGTGCTCATACCGGACGAGACCATGCCCACGCGGCTGACGCCCTCGTGCAACGTACCCGCGCCCGGACTCGGCCTGGCTTTCCCGCCTGTGCGCTTCACCCAAGTCGCGCGCGATCTACAGGGAGCGGGCGCGCACGCCATCGTGCAATCCCTCTGCCAGGAGGACTTCACGCCGGCCATCGACGCCATCCTCGGTGTCCTCTTCGACGCCCTCGACGGCGTCTGCGGGCGGTGAGGCGCTCTCATCCCTTGCGGCCTGAACCCGGCTCTCGCTAGCTTCGCGCCGTGCCCACCCTCTCCCAGACGCTCCGCGGCCTCGTCGGCCTCACCGTGCTCGCCCTGCTCGCCCTGCTCGCCGCCTGCGCGCCGACGCTGCCCTCGCGCCTGGTGGTCGAGCACGACCTCGGCCCCTACAGCTACCGGCGCTATCAGCGCACCCTCGACGTGGAGTTCTCCGTCGCGGGCAACGCGGCCGTCGGACACACTGCCACCTACGTGCGGCGCCACGGCGACCATCCCCTGCTCGCCACGGCCTTCGTCACCGTCTACGACCACGCGGCCGGGCTGTCGGCCGAGCTGCTCGAGCGCCTCGAGCACCTGGGCACCTACGACCGCAGCGTCGTGCGCGTCTCGGGCGACTGGGTGCACAAGCTCAGCGCTGGCGACGAGACCTGGCTCATCTGGACCTCGGGCTCGCACATCGTGAAGCTGGGCGCGCCGAGTGGCCGCGAGATGCCCGAGGACGTGACCGACACCTACCTCGACCTCTACCCCAGCGACCTCGACGAGCATGGCCGAGCGCGCGAGGGCACGGCGAGCGCCGGACCGTCGCAGACCGAACACGAAGAAGAGGGCGAGCTCGATCTGCCCTCGAGCCTGCGCGACGGGTCCCCGAGATGAGCACGACTCCGTCTCCCCTGGTGGGACTGCTGCGCGAGGAGGTGCTCCCCCTGCGCGCCTACGTGCCCGATCCGAAGAGGCCTCCCATCCGCCTCGACGCCAACGAGAGCCCCTATCCCCTCAGCGACGAAGCGCGCGACCGCATCGCCCAATCGCTCGCGCAGCTCTCCCTCGAGCGCTACCCGGACGCACGCGCCTTCGCCCTGCGCCAGGCCATCGCGGATCACGTTGGCGGCACGTGGGAGGAGATCGTCCCCGGCTGTGGATCGGACGAGGTGATCTCGACGCTGATGACCGCGCTCAGCCGTCCGCGACCCGGACGCACGCGCGCCAGCGTGCTCTTTCCGACGCCAAGCTTCGTGATGTACCGCATCTCGTCCCTGACCCACGGCCACACGCCGGTGGAGGTCGCGCTGGGCGAAGACTTCGCGCTGGACGAGGCCGCGATGCTGCGCGCCCTGAGCGAACACGCGCCCAACCTCGTCTTTTTGGCCACGCCCAACAATCCCACGGGCAATCGCTTCGACCCGGCGGTGATGCGGCGCCTGATCGAGGCCGCGCCCGAGACGCTCTTCGTGCTCGACGAGGCCTACGCGCCCTTCTCCGGCGAGACCGTGAGCGGATGGGTGGCCGAGTACGCCAACGTGGGCGTGATGGGCACGCTGTCCAAGGTCGGTCTGGCGGGCGCGCGCATCGGCTGGATCCGCTTGCCCCTGACGCTCGCGGCCGAGGTCGACAAGGTGCGACAGCCCTTCGATCTGGGCGCGCCCTCGCAGGAGATGGGTCGCCTCGGGCTGACCACGCTGTGGCCCGAGCTCTCGGCCAACGTCGAGGCCATCCGCCGCGAGCGCGCGCGCGTGTCGGCGGCCCTCGCGGAGCTGCCCGGCCTGAAGGCGCACCCGTCGGACGCCAACTTCCTGCTCGTCAGCGTGGCGCGTGACCTCGGCGCCGTGATGGACGCGCTGGCCGCAGCTGGCATCTCCGTGCGTCGCTTCGCCTCGGCGCCCGCGCCCCTCGATCGCGCCTTCCGCGTCTCGATCGGTCAGCCGCACGAGAACGACGCGCTGCTCGCCACGCTCTCGATGCTGCTCTCCTAGGCGTCGGCGGCCGTCGCCGGATCCTGGCCGCTGCCGGGGCCGTCGAGCAGGTCCTCCTGGCCCTCGGGACGAATCGAGGGTGGCAGCGCCGCCTGCACCTCGGGCGCGACGATGCCGGGCGGTCTCAGATCCGAGAACCAACCGAAGAACTCGAGCATGCGCCCCTTGCGCTCGGCATCGAGGAAGTCGAAGTTCACGCCGCGGTCGCTGATCTCCCAGAACTCGCTGGAGCGCACGGCCATCAGCTCGTCGCGGATCGAGGCCAGGCGCTCCCGGCTCTCGCGCGCCATGTCGTCGAAGACCAATCGCGCCAGGGGCTCGGCGCCGCGCCTCAGGTAGTGCGTGGCGAGCTTCACCTGCGCCTTGCGCACGCCGCGTAGGCTCGTCTCCTGCACGTCGTTCTCGCCCTCGCGATCGACGCTCAGGAAGATGCGCAACAGCTCCTCGGCCACGGGCGCCTTTCGATCGAAGGCCACCTCGCACAGGGTGCACAGGTCGTAGGCCACGGTCTCGAGGATGAAGGGCAGCTTCGCGTTGAACGAGACCAGGCCGTAGTACTTGAAGTAGCGCGCGATCTCGAGCGCGCGGCGACCGTCCTGGTGTTCGAGGCAGCCCTCCGCCAGCAGGCGATACTGGTTCAAGACGTTGTAGGCCGTGCGCACGTCCTTGGCGTTGACGGTGGCGCGCATGTAGGTGTTGAAGAACTTCAGCGAGAGTTCCAGCAGCTCCTCGTGCTTGGAGTTCAGGGCCGCCTCGGCGATGTGTCGCGTGTTGATGGCGACCACGTAGTTGATGTCGCGCGTGCGGTTCAGCGCTTCGTTGTACAGCGTCTGGTACTGCCTCAAGACCTTCATCTCGAACCAGATGCGTCGGCGCGTGACGGCCCCGAGCACGTCGGGCGACATGCTGACGAAGTCGGGGTTGTGGGCCAGCTCGCCCTCGACCCGAAACCACGACTCGGGCAGCTCGGCGCGCACGATCTGATACTCCAGCACCATCGCCTGCATGGCGTCGAGGCTGGCCATGGAGACGCCTTTGTCCTTGTGCTCCATGGCGTTCAGCGCCACGTCCGCGAGCTCTTCCACGCCGCGCACGGCCTCGGCGTGACGGTCCGCGATGCTCGGCTTGCGCTTGCGGATGGCCTTCAAGGTGTGGGACCGGATGCGATCGACGATCTGCACTGGGTTCAGAAAGTGGAAGACGAAGGCGAAGTAGGGCAGCAAGAGCAGCAGCGAGAAGACCAGGAGGATGATCGCCGCGCCGATGCCCCAGTAGGGAACGAAGCCCCCGGGCTGATCGAAGATCAGCAGGATCACCACGGACTGCAGCGCCGCCACCACGAAGAAGCCCATGACCACGAAGTTCACGGGCTCTGTCATGAAGAGCTCGGTGATGCGGTGCGTGTAGCGGTTGGCCGCGAGCTCCACGATAATCGCCGCCACCGTGATGGCGAGGGCGAGCACGGCCGCCACCACCTCCGCAGCGTTGGAGAGCGTGTTCGCGGCGGCGGTTGGATTCGGCTGATCGAGCAGGTGCAGGAACGAGAGCTGCCCGTGGGCATCCAGCAAGAAGGCCGTGAAGAAGACGACGAGCCAAGCTCCGAGCGGGATCACCAGCGGCAGGAGCCAGATCCGGAGCTTTTCTTTGAAACCGCCTTTGGGGGCTGCCATGGCGCTACTCTACACTGGGGCCGAGGTTCTCCGCATCCGCCTGCCCGCTTGCGTCGGGGGATTGTCGACCCTATGTTCGCGCGCCCCATTCCCCGGGGTGACCGAAGCCATGACGACCGAAGCCACGAACCGAGCAGCCCGCGCCGAGGACGCCTCAGGCGAATCGCCCGTCCGGGAGGTCGAGGATCCAGCCGCTGCGCTCGCTGCCCTCGAGCGCGCGTGCAGCTTGGCCGAGCAATTTGGCAACAGAGAGCTGTCCCAGGACGAGCTGAACGCGCAGCTCACGGCGATGGCCGAAGCGGCGCCGCCGCCGGCCGAGTGGCGAAGCATCGACGTCGCGGATCTGCGTGAGGCCTTCGACGCCATCCTGCTCTCGCGCGGTGCCCCCGAAGGGCTCGACGCGCTCCTGGCCTGCGGCTGCCTCGACGTGTGGCTGCCCGAGGTCGTCTCCCTGGTCGGCATGGGTGACGGCGAGTGGCGGCACAAGGACGTCTGGAAGCACACGAAGCAGGTGGTCTGGCAGGCCGTGCCGCGCCTCGACGTGCGCTGGGCCGCGCTCCTGCACGACATCGGCAAGCCTCGCACGCGTCGCATCTCGCCGCGCGGCAAGGTCAGCTTCCACGGGCACGCGGAGGTCGGTGCCTCGATGTTTCGGCGCAAGGTCAGCCGACGCCTGGACTTCGACGACGCCCTCGACGAGCGGCTGCACTTCCTGATCCTGCACCACCTGCGCGCGGGCCAATACGAGGGCGACTGGACCGACTCGGCCGTGCGCCGCTTCTACAAGCAGATGGGCGAAGGCCTGCCGGCGCTGCTCGACCTCAGCCGCGCGGACATCACCACCAAGCGCCCGGAGCGCCGCCGCCGCGGTGTGCGCATGGTGCACGCCCTGAAGGAGCGCATCGACGAGCTGCGCGCCGAGGACGACAAGCTCGCGCCTCTGCCCAAGGGGCTCGGCACCGCGATGATGGAGGCCTTCGGCATCCCTCCGTCGAAGCGCCTGGGCGAGCTGCGCCAGGCCCTCGAGGACGAGGTGGAGTCGGGCGAGCTCGAGGGCGGCCACGAGAGCGACTTCTACATCGCCTACCTGCGCGAGCAGGCCGAGCGCTTCGGCCTCTGAGCGCGCGTCAGACGCCAGGGGCCGCGTCAGACGCCAGACGCGTCGACGGGGACCCCGAAGGATCCCCGTCGCGCAGGAGGAGGGGGGTCGACGGCTACTCCGCGGCGTTGTTGCCGCGGCGCATGTAGGCCGGAATCTCGAGCACGGACTCGTCGCTCAAGGCCGAGGCTCCGAAGGCGCGGCTGGTGCGTCCTTCGCTGCTGTGGCGCTCTTGCGGGCGGATCGAGGGGCGGCTCTCACGAGCAGCCTCGGGGCGATAGCTGGGCACGGTGCGGCGCGAGGTGGCCTGGGGCCGCACGGCGGTGACGCCCATCTGAAGCGCCAGGCGTGAAGCGCGCGGCGCGACGTCGTGGGGCGACTCGATCTCGTCGAAGCCCGTGGCGATCACGGTGACCTTCACGATGTCGTTCATGTCGGGATCGTTGACCACACCGAAGATGATGTTCGCGTCCTCGTGGGCCGCCTGCTCGATCAGGCTGATGGCCGCGTGGATCTCCTTCAGCTTGATGTCGGTGCCGGCCGTGAAGTTGATCAGGATGCCGCGGGCGCCCTGGACCGTGAGGTCGTCGAGCAGCGGCGAGTGGATCGCCAGCTCGGCCGCCTCCATGGCGCGGCGCTCGCCCTTGGCGTAGCCCGTGCCCATCAGCGCGCGCCCCGTGGCGCTCATGATCGTCTTCACATCGGCGAAGTCGACGTTGATCATGCCGTTGGTCAGGATCAGATCGCTGATGCCCTGAACCGCCTGCAAGAGCACGTCGTCCGCGCGCTGGAAGGCGTCAAGCATGGACAGCTCTTCGTCGTCCAGAGTGAGCAGCTTCTCGTTGGGGATGGTCACGATGCTGTCCACCGAGTCCATCAGCTCCGCGATGCCGAAGTCGGCGTTGCGGCCGCGTCGACGCCCTTCGAAGGAGAAGGGACGCGTGACCACACCGACGGTCAGCGCCCCCGCGTCGCGGGCGACCTGAGCCACGATGGGTGCCGCTCCCGTGCCCGTGCCTCCGCCCATGCCGGCGGTGACAAAGACCATGTCGGCGCCGGCGAGCGCTTCGCCCAACCGTTGCACGTCTTCGAGCGCGGCCTTGCGGCCCACCTCCGGGTTACCACCCGCGCCCAATCCCTTGGTCAGGGTGGGCCCGAGTTGAATTTTAGTGGTGGCGAGATTGCTCTCGAGCGCTTGCGCGTCCGTGTTGGCGGCGATGAATTCCACGCCCTCCAACCCGCTCGTGATCATCGTGTTGAGCGCGTTTCCGCCGCTTCCCCCGACTCCCACCACCTTGATTCGTGCCGAGAGCTCGGCGTCATCCGCAAACTCGATCGAGATCGCCATCCAATCCTCCCGGGAGGCCCGTTGCCCCACCGCTCGGGCCGCCGAGGTCGCCCCCCCGGTTCGGTCCTGAAAACACAGTTCAATAAACTCGCCGCCCGCAGCACGCGGAACGGAGAAACTTCGACTCAGAACACCTCGCGGAGCCACGCGCCGAAGCGGTGCCCCATGCCCGACCGCTCGGCGGCGGGCGCGAGTTCTTCTTCGTAGCCACACACGTCCAAGCGCGACGCGGCGTACTTCACCAGGCCCACGCTCGTGGCGTAGGCGGGACTGCGGACCACATCGAGCAAGCCGCCGACACCCGTGGGCGCGCCTCGGCGCACGGGCAGACCGAGCACCTGCTCCGCCAGCTCCGGCATGCCGTCGAGCTGCGTCGTGCCACCGGTGATGACCACGCCTGCCGCGAGCATGTCGGCGAAGCCGGTCTCGACGATCACGTGGCGTACGGCGGCGAAGATCTCCTCGACCCGCGGCTCGATGATGTCGCACAGCACCTGACGCGGCATCACGCGCGAAGGACGACCGCCGACGCTCGGCACTTCGATGTTCTCGTCGCCATCCACCAGGCTCGCCGCGGCGCAGCCGTACTTGTTCTTCACCCGCTCGGCCTCTGCCATGGGCGTGCGCAGACCGGTGGCGATGTCGCTCGTGAGGTTGATGCCGCCGATCGGGATCACGCTCGTGTGCACGACGGCCCCGTCGACGTAGACGATGATCTCGGTCGTGCCGCCGCCGATGTCGATCAGCGCGACGCCGATCTCCTTCTCGTCGTCGCTCAGCACGGCCTCGGCGCTGGCCAAGGGCGAGAGCACGAGCTCGGGCACGTAGAGGCCGCAGCGATCGGCGCACTTCACGATGTTGGCGACCGCGTGGGACGAGGCGGTGACGAGGTGCACGCGGGCCTGCAGGCGCACGCCGCTCATGCCCACCGGCGCCTTCACGCCGTCCTGACGGTCGACCACGTACTCCTGAGGGAGCACATGCAGCACCTGACGGTCCGCCGCGAGGGGGATGGCCTTGGCCTGCTCGAGCACGCGCTGCACATCCTCCGGGCCGACCTCGCGACCGGTGATGGCGGCGACGCCCTCCTGGTTCATGCCGCGCACATGGCTCCCGGCGATGCCGGCATAGACGGTCGTGATCTCGACGCCGGCCATGCTCTCGGCCTGCTCCACGGCGGCACGAATGGCCTGGACCGTGGACTCGATGTTGACGATGACGCCCTTCTTGAGACCCCGCGAGGGGGCAGCGCCCGTACCGATGATGTCGAGGCCGTCCTCGGTCAGCTCCGCTACGATGGCGCAGACCTTCGTGGTCCCCAAATCCAAGCCGGCGATGATTTCGTTGTGCACGATCTGATCTCCCGAGCCGTAGCCCACGACTAGCCATACACAGGGCGCTCGCACTGGCCAACTTTCGTGCACGAGTTTTGCGCTACGAAGTTCTCGCGTCGCGACAACGCCCTCGATTCACGCACAATTGCCCGACGCGAAGCCGCGCCCTGCGCGCGCCCACGGTACACGCTCTGCCGCTCGGCGATCCGTCGCCGGGGCTCGATCGATCCGTCGACCCCTCGCCGATGCTCGACCGACTCGGCGATCCGTCGCCGAGGCTCGATCGACTCGGCCGTTGGGCGGCTGAGCTCGCTCCAGTGCGCTCCGTGGACTTCGCTCCGTCGACTACGCTCCGTCGACTCAGCTCGGGCGGCGGAGGCCGCGCGGCTCAGGGATCCGTCGACGCGGGGGCGGCGAGGCGAACCACGACGCGACTCGGGCGGCGCTCGTTGTCGAGGAAGATGCGCTCGGCGTGGTCGTGGCGACGGTCGAGTCCATCGAGCACGCGCGCCAGGCGCCGGAGCTTGGGCCGATAGGGGGCGCGACCGAGGGCGACCAGGAGGGCGTCGTCACCCATCACCAGGTGCAAGCCACCGTCCTCGGCCAGGTGAATCTCCTGAACCGGCAGGCGTCGGTAGAGACCCGCCGCGCGCACGTCCTCGAGCATCGACGCGGCCTGGGAGAGAGCGGCGATGCGATAGTGGACGTCGGCGCGAAAGCGGGCCTCGTCCACGCCCGTGATCACGGGCAGGTCGACGGGATCGCCGGCGCCGACTTCGCTGAACACGCTGCCGTCCCGATCCACGAGGTAGAGCTTGGAGAGCGAGAGCAGCGCGGCGGCGTGATGTTCCACGACCTCGAGGGCGAGGGTGCGCGGCAGCCGGCGCTCGACGTGCGCCGTGTCGACCCAGGGCAGGGCCTCGAGCGTGCGCTGGGCCTCGGCGGGCGAGACCGCGAAGATATTGTTTCCCACGCCCAGCCCCGCGGCCGCGAGCAGGTCCTCGCGTGAGAGCCGCTCGTTGCCGCCGAGCTCGATCTCCGTGACGGCGAAGTAGGGCGAGGTCAGCGCGTGGCGCCGCAGCAAGGTCCCGGCGGCCCAGAGCCCGGCCACGCAGGCCGCGACGAAGACCAGGC
>JAACVI010000227.1 GCA_009992505.1 Myxococcales bacterium | reverse complement strand
CTCGCGACCGGGCTCGCCTGATCCACGCGTGCCGAGAGTTCCTCGATGGCGTGCATGGCCTCGGGCCGACTCAATCGCGCGAAGTCGGGAGGCGCGGATCCGAGGTCGGCGTAGCCACGGCGGATGGCCTCCGCGTGCGCCCGCGTGAAGTGGGACGCGACGTTGGGATAGAAACGCAAGCGAAGCGCCGCGCCTCGCATGCGGGTGTGATCCGTCTGGAACGCGTCCGTCTGCTCGCGGAAGTCGCCGTGCGCGGTGATCTCCTGGAGCGCCTGGTACAGCTCCGTCAGCTCGCGATGGCGGACGGCGTTCATCTCGACCCGCCCGGCGAGCAGGTCGTCGTAAAGGGGTCGACGCGCCTCGATCTCTCGGTGGACGAGCGCGAGCTCGCGCAGCGGCGGCCCATCGAAGCCGCGCGCACGCGTCCACACGCGCACGGCTTCTCCGCGCCGCGTGCCTCGCGCCATGGAGCGACGCAGGCGACCACCTCCCTCGGGCAAGCTGCGGGTCGCGCGCTCCCAGATCGCCTGGTGACGTTGCGCAGGCTGCCCCGCTGGCGAGAAGCCCGCGTAGCCCCAGGCGCTGTCGAGGTTGGGAAAGGCCGCGAGGAAGGGAGCCATGCGCGGCTCGTAGCCGTGCTGACAGGCGGCGAGGTGCAGCGACCGAATCTGCCCCGCCGCCATGGGCATGATGCGCGCGAGGCGCACAACGTCGGCGTCGTCGATCTGCTCCCCGTGCTCACCGAAGACGGACCGGTGATCCCCGTGTCCGCTCAGCATCAAGCGCGCGGGCACCGTGCCGCCGGCCTCGGCCTGCGACCAGATGCGCGCGAGCTCCCCGAGCTCACGACGCGCCCCCGAGCGGACGTGGAGCAAGAGCGCGCGCAGCTGCTGACGCTGCGCCGGGATCAACGGCAGCGCCTCGACGAAGCGCCCGACGTCCGCGGGCTGCGCCAGGTCGAGCAAACCCGAGCGCGTCTCCACCTGATCCCGTCGCGAGGGCAGGTCACCCACATAGAGCACGTCGGCCTGCCGCCTCAGCGCCCCGACCTCGGCTTCGCTCGAGTCGTTCATGCCGAGCGCGAGCACGGCCTCGTGAACCGCCGCCCCGGGCCTCTCGATCATCGCGCGCATGCGCGGCGCGTTCATCTGCTCGGCGACGCCTTGGAGCAGTGTGCGAGACACACCAGCCCTCATGCGACTTCGGCGCGGCGAGGAGTGGCTGAGCAGGTCGAAGAGCGCGTCGAGCTCTTGCCTTCCGCGAATCACGCCGTCGCCGTTGCTGTCGGCACGCTCGAGACCGGCGCCAGCGAGGCGGGGATCCAGGGCGACGGCCTGAGTGCGGAGTTCGTGTCCCGAAGCCAGGTTCTGGAACGCTTGGCGGTCGATGCGTTGGTTCGTCACTCGCCCTTATCGACGCGCCGCACCCGGAGTTGCGGTCAGCGGTCGCGCGGGGAACTCAGAAGCGCCCCGTGGCCACGAGCCCGGCCGTGCTCGCGTCGACCATGGGCGCGAACTGCACGGGCAGCTCGAGGTAGCGACGCCACCTGCGCTCGACGCGTTGGTCGTGCGTGACATGCACCAGGCCGCCGACGAGCCAGAAGAGGCCGAGGCCAGTTCCGACCATCAGCCCGCGACCCAGATAGCGTCGACGGCGGTCGCCGCGAACGCGCGCGTAGATGCCGAGCGCTCCCGTGCCCAGGGTCAACGCGGTCGCCGTGAGAAACAGGGGCAAGGACGGCTGCTCCCAGGTGTAGCCCGCCAGAGAGGCGACGGCGCTCGAGAGGAAGAGGCCGTAGCCGGTGCTGACGAGGAGCGGCACGGGCGGGCCTTCGGGCCCGAGGATGGTGATCGAGCCGAGCAGGCTGACGACGAGCACACCCTCGGCGAGCCCCAACGTCAGCAAGGTGGGCGCGCTGGTGCGTGCTCGCCAGTAGACCGGCTGCGCGGGCAAGCGCAGGGCCGACACGTAGGCGCGCGCGACCTCGAAGCCGTGCGGTCCATCGACCGCCGCCGCCTGGGCGAGGGCGCGCAAGCTCGAGAGCAATTCACCGGTGAGCGCGCCGCCCTGACGCGGCTGGTTCAGACGATCCCCCGACTGGTGCAGGCTCTGCGCGAGGGCCGACGTGCGCGGCTGGAGCGCCTCGAGCGTCGCGAGTCTCGCGCGGTAACTCGGTCGGCTCTGACGGATCGCAGACAGCGAGGTGGCTCCCTGTTCAAGGCAGCGACGGTAGGCGTCGCTCGCGTCGATCACCGCGTGACTCAGCCCTTCGGCCGGGCCGCGCAGCGCGTTGGCCTGGGCGTCGTCTTCGAGCGCACCCACGTCCGCGACCACGTGGGCCAAGGCCTCTTCGCGCAGCTCCGCCTCGACGCAACGCAGAATGGGCATCAGACGCTCGGCCTCCAAACGGCGCGCGCCGGACTGTCGCAGAGCCTCGATCTCCATCAGGCTCAGTTCACTGTTCTCGCTCCTCAGCGCCCCCACCAAGCGACGCTGTGCGACGACGTCCCGCGCCTGCGCCAAGACCGACGTGGGCAGAAGGCCGAACACGACCACCAGGCCTGCGAAGACGGAGAGGCGAGCGCGCATCAGAAGCTCCCTCGTAGGCCGACGGTCGCGTGCGCCGAGCCGACGTCGACCGTCGGACGAAGCTGACGCCGCCACTCCTCGTGCGCCGCCGCGTCTCGCCGCCCAAGCACCACGCCCCCGATCCACCAGGCCAGGTCGATGGCCCCGCCGGCCAGCATGCTGACGCCGAACACGTGGGTGCGGCGCGGCGCGTGGAGCGCCAAGGTCAGCGCACCGGTGCCCAGCACGCCGGCGGTCAGCAGCCCGCCGACCCAGACCAAGGTCGAGCCTCCGCGTAGCCAGCTGCGACCGACGGTCAGACCGACCAGGCCCGAGATGCCCGCGCCCAGCGCGCCGAAGCCGCCGTCGAGCGAGTGCTGCGTTCGCGCCACGATCAAGAAGCCCAACAGGGGCATGAACGTCAGCAGACCGCTGGTGATGACGGGCGTGGAGCGCCAGCCAGGGAGCGGCGCGCGTTCGGGCGGCGCGGGCGGCACGCTTTCGCAGGCGTCGTAGAGTTCGCGCGCGGTGTGGAAGTCGATGCGTAGCTCGCTCGGCGCGTCGAGCGTCGCGAGCGCGTCGTCGTCCACCTCGGGGAGCGCCAAGAACTCGTCGAGCGTCGCGCTCCTCGCGGCGAAGGCTGCCCGCTCGGACGCGTTGGGTCGTGCGCGCACCGTCTGCGCCGCGCATCGAGCGTGGGCCGCGCGGAGATCCGTCACCTCGGCACCCAGATCGGCCAGGCCCGCATCGCGTCGTGCTCGGTCCTCGGCCGCAACCTCGGGCGTCGCGTCGTCTCGCGCGGGCGGAGGTCGCCAGAGATCGCCCAGTACCTGCTCGTGCATCAGCACCTCGACGCAAGCCAGACCGGCGTCCGCGCCCGGGCTCTCCCGCAGACGCTCGAGGACCAACGTCGCGTCCTGCGCGTCGAGCGCGTCTCGAACCTGCTCCGCCGGCGTGTCGGAGTCTCGCGCAGCGGCGAGGCCGGGAGCCGACCATGCGAACATGCTGACCGCGATCACCACGATCCTCGTGTGCAGCACGAACCCTCGAATCAAGCAAAGGACGCGGGCTACGGACCCGCGTCTCCACGGACGACCGCGCGCTTGGTCTATTCAAGCGAGCGACAGGGCGACGCCATCTTCGGTCTTGTCAACGTCGCCGACCATGCGGAACATACACCCATGAGCTTGAATCCAGGTGTGGACTACGTCTTGTGCACCAAGACGACCTACATGGGAGAGGCAGGAGTGACCTATGGCTTCGTGCTCGGCTTCCCCGGCTGCCTCCTGTCCATCTCCTCCAAGGCCCTCGCAGGCGCCGGCTTCAGCCACACGCGCACGACCTATGCTTTGAACGGCGCCACGCCCCTCGCGGCGATCCAATCGATGCTCGCGGATCCTGGGGTGACCGCCGCGCAGGCCGAGCAGACGGCGCGGGAGCTGGCCGCCGCCGTACCGGGTTCGCGTGTCGTCGAGCTCGCGAGGCTCGCGGCGTTGCGCGTGAAGACCGGCTGGTTCTCGCGCGGGATCTACTACAAACAGCCCGGCGATCGCGGTTGGTCGGGGTTGCCCTTGGCGGACGGAAGCGCCAGCGCCGAAGCCTTCGCGAAGTTCTACGCCTCGCAGCTTCGGGAGTAGCGGAGCGAGCTCATCAGCGCAGGACGTAGCTCAGATGACCCGCGACGACCCGGCGCCGAAGCGGCTGATCCCGCTGCACTTCCTGTTCCGCGCAGCATGAGATCGGCCACGATCGCAGGCCGCCTGCCGTAGGGGAAACGCGCCAAGAACAGCGTGCTTACACGGCAATTCAAAGTGAATTTTTCCTAGACCGAAGCACTCGATGGGGCGTCGTTCATGGCCAGGACAACCCCGGAGAGATGCAATGACTGGAACGAAACTAGGATGGATGATCGGACTCCTGCTCGCGCTGCCGCTCGCGGCCTGCGCAGGGCATACGGTCCCCGAGACGCCCGCCGATCCGGAGCTCGTGCTCCTGAGCGCGGACCTCGGCAATCAGTTCGTGGTCGCTGGCGAGACCAGTGAGGTGGTGGCGCGGCTGCGCGTCGGAACGCGGCCCATGCCCAATCGGCGCCGACCGCCGCTGAACATGGCGGTCGTGATCGACACCTCCGGCTCCATGCGCGGTCAGCCCATCGAGGACGCCAAGGCCGCGACGCTCGAGCTGCTCGGGCTCTTGGCCGACGACGATCGCTTGAGCATCGTCGCCTTCCACTCCGAGACCGAGGTCTTGCTGGAGTCGACCTTGCTGGACCCCGAGGCGCGGGGACGCGCCCGCGACGCCATCGGCCACATCGAAGCGCACGGCACGACGGACATGGCCGGTGGCGTCACCGCGGGTCTGCAGCAGGTGCTCTTGAATCGCGCAGGCGAGAGCATCAACCGTGTGGTCTTGCTCGGCGATGGCATCCCCAACGACGCGAGCACGATCCCGAACCTGGCCCGATCCGCCGGGAGCAACGGCGTGGCCATCAGCGCGTTGGGGCTCGGCCTCGACTACGACGAGACCTTGATGGGTGAGCTGGCGCAGCTCTCGGGCGGACACTTCCACTACCTCGAGAACTCCGACACTGTGGCGAGCGTGTTCCACGACGAGGTGGTTCGACTCGAGCGCGTGGTCGCGCGGAACGCCGCGATGACGCTGCAGCCGGGTCCCGGCGTGATCATCTCGAGCGTCGTCGGACAGCAGATGGCGGGCGAGCGCACGTCCCTTTCCATCGCCCTCGGGGACATCTCGGAGGGCGAGACGCGCGACATCATCGTGCGCATGCGCGTGCCGGCTCGGCGCGAGGGCTCGGTCGTGGAGCTGTTGGACGCGCGCCTGAACTTCATCGACGCCGTGGACGAGGCGGGCGCGCTGAGGCGCGACGTCTTCCTGGGCGCGGACGCCACCACGAGCGACGAGCAGCTGACGGCCGGACGCAACGACGAGGTGATGCACGCCGCGGAGCAAGCGACCGCCGCCGAGGCGACGATTCAGGCGATTCGCGTGGTGCGCCAGGGCAACATGGCCGAAGCGCGCCGCATGCTCGAGGAGACGCAGCGGCGCATGAGCAAGAACGGCGGCGCCGCCAATCACGCCTACGCCGCGAGCGTGGCCGCCTTCGCCGCGGAGCTGGATGCCGCCGAGGCCGAGCCCGGGAGCGCACCGCCTTCGTCCGACGACGGAGCCCGCTCCGATGCGCCGAGGCCGATGGCGCCCGCGACGGCGCCAAGCATGGAGCGCCGACTCCGCGAGGCGCACGAAGCCTCCATGGACGTCCTCGGCTACTGACCGGTCGGTGGCTGGCGCGCGGGCAATGAGGCTCGCGCGTCGCCCCCACCGGGGATGCCGACGCGATACGATGAATCCGGCCAAGAGGCCGGAAGAACAGCCCCTTCGCCGCGTGCGCGCCCGACCCTTCGCGTGCTAAGCCCTCGGCCAACGGCGACGCGGACGTCGGAGGATGTCATGGACGAAGCACGAGAGGGTCGCGAACTGATCGACGCGAGCCGCCCCTTCACGGACGAGAATCGCTGGTTGAGCGTCTGGCATACGCTCTCCACCTTCACGCTGCTGGCGCTCTTCGTCGCGGGCGCGGCCCTCGCCCCCGCGTGGTGGCAGCAACTGCCCTTCTCGCTTCTGGCGGGGCTCACTGCCGTGCGCGGCTTCATCCTCTTCCATGACGTGATGCACGGCGCCATCTTCAAGAAGTCTCTCTTCTGGCGCGGCGTCTACGCCTTCTATGGCCTGTTGGTGCTCACGCCGAGTCGCGTCTGGCGCCAGACGCACAACTACCACCACGCGCACACGGCGCAGATGGTCGGCTCGCACATCGGCAGCTACCCCACCTTCACCGTGGCCATCTACCGCGCGCTCACACCGCGTCAGCGCTTCATGTATCGCGCCGCGCGCCATCCGCTGACGATCCTGATGGCGTGGCTCACCGTCTTCCTCTGGGGTATGTGCCTGTCGTCCTTCAAGCGTAGCCCGAGCAAGCACTGGGATTCCCTCGTGGCGGTGCTGATGCACTTCGCGCTGGTCGCCGCCATCGGCCACTTCGCCGGGCTCACGACGCTCTTCTTCGCCTACCTGCTGCCGCTGAACATCGCCTTCGTCGGAGGCGCGTATCTCTTCTACGCGCAGCACAACTTCGAGGGCATGACGATCCAACCGCGCACGCAGTGGAGCTACACGCGCGCTGCGCTCGAGTCGTCGAGCTTCATGGACGTGAACCCGGTGCTGGAGTGGTTCACGGGCTCCATCGGCTTTCACCACGTGCACCACCTCAACGCGGCGATCCCCTTCTACCGGCTGGAGGAGGCGATGAAGGCCATCCCCGAGCTGCAACATCCGGGCGTGACCAACCTGACTCCGGCGGAGATCGCGCGCTGCTTCAAGTTGAAGCTCTGGGATCCGGACACGGGGCGCATGGTCGGATACCCCGAGACCGCCAGCGCGCCGGAAGGCCAGCCGGCGTGACGAGGCCGCTGGCGCACGCTTGAACCGGCGGGCCTCACGCTACGCGGCGCTGGCGCTCCTGATCCTGGTCGGAGCCGCGAGCATGATGTCGGCGCTCACGGCGTCGCGACGAGGCATCGACGATCCCGACGTGTTCTGGATCGCTGCGGCCGGGCGCCAGCTGCTTCACCATGGCTCGCTGCCGCGCGAGAATTTCTTCTCCTTCACCGCGCCCCACGCGCCCTGGGTGATGCACGAGTGGCTGCTCGGGCCGGTCTACGCGCTGGGCCTCGGGCATCTCGGGCCGACCTTCTTCGCGCTCTTGGCCGCGCTGACCGTGCTCGCCATGGCGGCGCTCTTGCTCTTCGCGACCCCGGGTGAGGCGCAGGGCAAGGTGCTGGCCGCGGCGCTCTTTCTGCCACTCTTCGGCGTTCACTTGATCAGCGCCAGGCCCATGGTGCTCGCGCTCCTGCCGGCAGCAGCCATGCTCGGCCTGGCCTTCTCGCCGCGCTTCGGCCCTAAGCAGTTCGCCCTCGCGCTCGGCCTCGAGCTCGTCTGGGTGAACGTCCACGGCAGCTTCCCCCTCGGTCCCTTGTTCCTGCTCGTTGGCGCCTGGGATGCGCGCGAGGATCGACGCGCACGTCTGGGCGCGAGCGCGGGTGCGGCCGCGACCATGATCCTCCAACCCCATGGGGCCGCGCTCTACGAGCTCGTCTTCAACTACGTCGGCGTCGGCGCGGGCGGTGCCGACGTGGCGCGGGCGCGCCTGTTGGAGTTCCAGCCGCTGCTCGGCGCAGGCGCACGCTTCGTCGCTCCGACGGCCTTCGCGGGACTCGCGCTGCTGACTCTGCTCGCGCTCGGGCTGCTGATGAAGCGACGGGCTCTGGCCCGCGTCGTCCTCTTCGCCGCCACGCTCGCGATGGCCCTGCTGCACGCACGTCACGCAGACCTGGCTGGCCTGGTCGGCGCCATGTTGCTCGTGCCGGCGGCTGCCGAGGCCGCGACCTGGCGACCCGCTGCTGACCTGACGTCGACACGCGTGCGCGCCTTGCTGCTCGTGCCAGCGGCTCTGCTCTCGATGGCGGCGCTCGTCGGCGGCGCACGCGTGGACGACTCCCTGGGCGGCGCGGAGCTGCCCGCCCTGCTCGCGCAGCTGCCGCGTGACGCCCACCTCTACACGCCCTTCGCCCTGGGTGGACGCGCCGAGTGGCTGAGTTCGGAGCGCGGCGTGCGCGTCTTCTACGACTCGCGCAACGACTGCTACCCCGCGGACGTGGCCACCCTCGCCTTCGATCTCGAAGACGGGCGAGTCACGGGAGACGACGCGCTCTCGGCCTTGCGCGCCGCGGGCACGACGCAGCTCTTGCTCCAACGCGACTCCAGCCTGGCGCGACGGCTCGAAGCCGACGAGACGAGCGCGCCCACGGATCGCGCGTGGCGCATCTACCGGCTGCCCTGAGCCGCGAGTGCGGGTTGGCGCCATGACTCCGCCACGACGCTACTTCGTGTCGGCGCTTCGAACGCAGTTTCGGCCCGCGGCCTTCGCGGCGTAGAGGGCACTGTCGGCGGCTGCGATCAGCGCGCGGACACGACTCCGGCTCGGGAGGTCCCGATCCTCCCGCGAGTCGATGCGGCGGTTCGACGCCGACGGCGGACCGCCAGGTCGGAGCGGCCACCCCCAGACGGGGGAACTTCGCTGCGCCGACGCCTGTTCCGGTGGTCGTGGCTCAGCACATGCCTCACGACTACTCCGAGGCCTTCGTGCGCTGGCTGGAGAACCGCACCGGCCGCGTGGCGAAGCTCGTGCTGATAGGTCAACCCCTCGAGCGCGGGGTCATCCATGTGGCTCCGGCCAATCACCACACCACCCTGGCGGTGGACGGGACCTTCCGGCCCGAGCGAGCCCATGGACCAGGGGCCGGGCCTCCCGTCGATCGGCTCTTTCACAGCCTGAGCCAGCTGCCTGCCTATCTCTGTCTGGCAGTTCTGCTCGCCGGCATGGGGCGAGACGGCGGCGATGGTCTGCTGTCCCTGCGCAACTCCGGCGCCCGGACCCTCGCTCAGGACGAGCGAAGCAGCGCGGTCTTCGGCATGCCCCAGGCCGCTGCGGAGCTCGGCGCGGCCGAGGCGCTGCTGCCGCCGCATCAGCTCGGCCTGACCCTCTCGCACTGGCTGTCGCCCAAGCCCTGATCGCGCCTTCGGCGAACATTCGGCGCGTCGCCAGGCATCGCCTGTGTGGGTCCCGCGTCGCGGATGGCATCGCGCCAACCCGGCACAGCGTTTGGCACAGTCGACCCCCACATTCGCGAGCGAAACCATGGATCCTCGTTGGCGCCCTTCTTGCTGATAGGCTCACCCAAGACTGACCGGAAGGACGCGACGATGACGTATAGGATGCTGGCTCTCTCCCTGACTCTGGTGGCCCTCGGATGCGGCGACGACAGCACGCCCACCGACGCCGGCACGGACTCGGCGGTGAACGTGGACGCAGGTGGGGACTCCAGCGTGGATGCGGGCGCAGACGGCGGCGGTTGCACCACTGGACTCACGGACTGCGCCGGAAGCTGCGTGGATCTGACAAACGACTCGGCAAACTGCGGCTCGTGCGGCCTCGCCTGCGGCGACTCGACGTGCGTCGCGAGCGTCTGCGACAGCTCCTGTCCGACCGAGACCACCGTCTGCGGCGTGCGTTGCTGCCCGGCCGTCTTCGGATGCGACGCGAGCGGTTCGGGCTGTGCCATGGCGCCTGCCGGCTGTCCCGCGGACCCGCCGAGCGATGGCGCCGCATGCACAGCCACGCAGAGCTGCGATTGGCTGCGCTGCGCGAGCTCGGGCCACACCGCGGCGAGCTGCGACGGGAGCGTGTGGACCGTGACCGTCGAGGCCTGCGGCGCGTTCACCTGTGAGGGTGGCGCCAGCGGCGGATCCTGCAGCGGCGACCAGGTCTGTCGCCAGGACGTCGGCGGCGCCTTCCTCGCGGACTGTCAGGCGAACCCCTGCGGCGACATGCCGATCGAGAAGAGCTGCGCGTGCACCGGCTGCGCGCCGGAGAACTGCACGATCAGCGGCCGTACCGTGACGTGCAACACCTGCCCCTCCGGGCTCTGCCCGTAGGCGTCGAAGGCGCGGCGCGTTGGCGCGTCGTGCGAGGGCGCGCGATCAGTAGGGGGACAGTCCCAGCGCCTCACGTCCGTGGGGCCGACTCAGCTCCTCGCCGCGCCCGATGGGCACGATGCGCGTGGGGTTGATGGTGTCGTGGCTGCCATAGTAGTGGCGCACGGCGTGCTCCAGCTGGACGGTCTCGGCCACGCCGGGGAGCTGGTAGATGTCGCGCAGATAGCCCGAGAGGTGCGGGTAGTCCTGGATGCGCCGCAGGTTGCACTTGAAGTGTCCGTGGTAGACGGGATCGAAGCGCAACAGCGTCGGGAAGAGGCGAATGTCCGCCTCGGTGAAGCGGTCTCCGCACAGCCAGCGCTGCTTCTCGAGTCGCGCCTCGAGC
This sequence comes from Myxococcales bacterium, assembly GCA_009992505.1. Classification (GTDB taxonomy): domain Bacteria; phylum Myxococcota_A; class Polyangia; order Polyangiales; family Houyiibacteriaceae; genus JAADHO01. The sequence continues at coordinate 26,071 of JAACVI010000227.1, read as the reverse complement.
TTCGCGAGCACCACGAAGATCAGGCGCGCGTGGCGCTCGTAGACCTCCTGGCGCGTGGCGAAGCCGGCCTTGTACACGCCGTTGTTGATGGCGTCGTAGACGAGCTCGTTCGTGGCGTCGATGTCGGCGCGGAGAGCCTCCGGGTAGAGGTCGAGACCGCGGGCGCCGACGTCATCGAAGGCCGTGTCGAACATGCGCAGGATCTCGGACGACTCGTTGTTGACGATGGTCCGGCGCCGCGTGTCCCAGAGCACGGGCACGGTGACGTGACCCGTGAAGTCTGGACGCGCCGCCGTGTAGATCTGATGCAAACGGGTGGCGCCCAGCTCGGGGTCGGGGACGACGCCCTCACCGGGTTCGAAGGTCCAGCCCTCGGCGCCCATGTACCAATGCACGACCGAAATCGGGATCATGGACTCGAGCCCCTCGAGGGCGCGCGCCAGCAGCGTGCGATGAGCCCAGGGACAGGCGAGGGAGACGTAGAGCCGATAGCGACCCGGCTCGGCGGCGAACCCTCCCTCGCCGCTCGGACCGGGGGACCCGTCCGGCGTGACCCAGCTACGAAACCCCGCCACCGTGCGGACGAACTCCCCGCCGCTCGCTTCGGTGTCGTACCACTCGTCCCGCCATTCGCCCCTGACCAGTAAACCCATGCATCGTTCTTAGGGGCCCTCGCATCCACGGTCCACCCGCACGAGGACACTCCTCGTCTCTGGTGACAACAGGGCCGGCCGCTCGCCAGGGGCTAGAAGCCGACGCGAAGCCGGAACACGCACCCGCCACGACAAGGATGGACGTTCAATGTCGTCCCGCCGCGCGGCAAGTCCGCCAGAGGGGTCACCGGCACACCGCGACCGAAGAGCTGCACGACCGTCCGCGCGTAGGGGATGACGCCACCGTCCGCCTGGACCTCCGCCTCGTCGCTGGCATCGGCCGCCTCGGTCGCGTCGGGGTCGGCAGCCGCGTCCGAGTCCGCAGCCACGTCCGCAGCCGCGTCCGCCGGATCCACGTCGGCCGCGGCACGGTGCGAGGACGCCGAGGACGACCTCACCGCGCGGGCCACCTCGAGCACCTGAACGACCAGATGTGCGGCACCCCGCGGCAGAACGGACCGTTGAGCGCGCGCCTGCGACGGCGCCATGCACACGACCGTGAGCGCAACGAGAGCAAAGGCAAAGACGCTACGGGAGACCATCCGTTACAGAAAATACGCCCGCACCCCCATGGGATGCAACCCGAGATGTGGGCATGAGTGTGATTCGTGCAAAGTTGGGACAGTAGGCGCCCAGAGACGAAAATGACGAGGAGCGTCCCTCCTGACGAAAATGACGAGGAGCGTCCCTGAGCGCCAGGGTCCCTGAGCGCTCGCCTGCGGCGAGGTCCTGAGTACAGTGCGCAGCCATGGCAGCAGCAGCAGCTCGCTACATCGTCGGCATCGACCTGGGCACGACGCATACGGTCGTCGCCTACGCGGATACCCACGAGGACGGGACCGAGGGAGTCGCCGCCAGGCCTTTCGAGGTCGAGCAATGGGTCGGTCCCCTGGAGCAGGCCACGCGCCCCTTGCTGGCCTCCGCGCGCTACCACCCCCGGGCGGGCGAGCTGCCCACGCCCCATGGCGAGGATCCCATCGTGGGCGAGTGGGCTCTCGATCTCGGTGCGCGTACGCCGGGCCGGCTGGTCACGAGCGCCAAGAGCTGGCTCTCCCACGCGGGCGTCGACAGGCGAGCGCCGATCCTGCCCTGGGGCGCCCCCGACGAGGTGCCGAAGGTTTCGCCCGTCGAGGCCTCGTCGAGCTACATCGCGCTGGTGCGAGAGCGTTGGGACGCCCGCTTCCCGGCCCATCCGCTGGCGGAGCAGGAGGTCGTGCTGACGGTGCCGGCCTCCTTCGACGAGGCGGCGAGGGCCCTGACTCTGGCCAGCGCGCGCGACGCGGGGCTGCCCCAGGTGCGCCTGGTCGAAGAACCGCAGGCGGCCTTCTACCACTTCCTCGAAGGCCATCCGGACGACCTCGAACAGGTCCTCGACGGCATCCGACTCGCCCTGGTCGTCGACGTGGGCGGCGGCACCACGGATCTCACGCTGATCCAGGTCGAGCTGCGGGAGAACGGCCCGCGTCTGACGCGCATCGCCGTGGGCGACCACCTGATGCTGGGCGGCGACAACATGGATCTCACGCTGGCGCGCCGCGCGGAGACACGCATCAGCCCGAGCCGCCCGCTCGGCACCGCGCGCTTCAGCCAGCTCGTGCAGCAATGCCGAGGCGTGAAGGAGCGCCTGCTCGCGGATCCCAGCCTAGCCGCGCAGCAGGTCACCCTGCTCGGTTCGGGCAGCAAGCTCGTTGGTGGGGCCGTCAGCACGGAGATCGACGCCGCCGAGGTGCAGAGCCAGGTGGTCGATGGCTTCTTTCCCGAGGTGGCGCCGGAGGAGCGGCCGAGCACGCGGCGTGCAGGCATCGTGGAATTCGGGCTCCCCTACGTGTCCGACGCCGGCATCACCCGCCACGTCGCGGCCTTTCTGGCCCGTGAGGACGAGCTCTGCCGGACGGCCCTGGGCGATCATGCGCCACCCGTCGGCCAGCTCGCCGTGCCCGACGCCGTACTGCTCAACGGAGGCGTCTTCGCCGGGCGGGCGCTGCGCTCCAGCCTGGTGTCGACCCTGGGAGCCTGGAGAGGCGCCGAGCCGCGCGTCCTGGACAACGCACAACCGGATCGGGCCGTCGCCCTCGGTGCCGTCGCGTATGGGCTGGCACGGCGGGGGCTCGGATTGCGCATCGGCGGAGGCTCGGCGCGCAGCTACTTCTTGATGGTGGATGGAGGCCGCGCAGGTGACGCCATCTGCTTGCTGCCGCGCGGGGCCGAAGAGGGCGAGGAGGTCGCGCTGACGGAGCGCGTCTTCTCTCTTCGGCTGGGCCAGCCCGTGCGCTTTCATCTGATGAGCACGCCCGCCGATGTTCGACACGTGCGCGCGGGACAGCTGGTGCAGATCGAGACGCCGGAGGACTACGAGGATCTTCCGCCCATCGCCGCCGTGCTCGGCGACGACACGCCCTCCGCTTCATCCCAAGGCGAGCTCTTGGTGCGCCTGGTCGCGTCTCTGACGGAGGTGGGGACGTTGGAGATGAGCTGCGTGTCCGCGGAGGATCCACGTCGCCGCTTCAAGCTCGAGTTCCAGATCCGCGGCGCTTCGGCGGGCGAGGCCACGGCCCAGCGCATCACCAGCCTTCACCCTCGCTTCCACGAGGCGACGGATCTCGTCCGGCGCGTCTACGGCAAGAGCGCGAACGATCCATCGCCGCGCGAGGTGAAGCGTCTGCGCGCGGAGCTCGAGCGTATCCTGGGCAAGCGTGAGCAGTGGGATACGCCGCTCTTGCGCGAGCTCTTCGGCGCGCTGCTGGCAGGCAAGAAGCGCCGACGCCGAAGCGCCGACCACGAGCGCGTCTGGCTGGGTCTCGCGGGCTACACGCTGCGACCCGGCCTCGGCTATCCGCTGGACGCTTGGCGTGTCGGCGAGCTGAGCGAGCTGCTGGACAGCGGCGTGCAGTTCCCGTCGGAGGCCCAGAACTGGGCCGAGTACTGGACGCTCTGGCGCCGCGTCGCGGGCGGACTCGGCGCCGACATGCAAGGCAAGCTCCTCGACGAGCTCGCGTTCTATCTCGAGCCGGAGTCGCGCAGGCCGCGCAAGCGCCCGCCCGGGCCGAAGAAGCTCGGCTACGACGCCATGGTGCGCCTCGCGGGTTCGCTCGAGCGCCTGCCCAAAGAGCGCAAAGCACAGCTGGGCGGCTGGTTCGTGCAGCGCCTCGCGTCCGCCGACGAGAGCGAGCAGACCTTCTGGGCCCTGGGCCGGCTCGGGGCGCGCGTGCCCTTCTACGGCAGCGCACACGAGGTCGTGCCCAAGCATGTGGCGGCCGAGTGGCTCGAGCTGGCGCTCTCACGCACGCGCGACAAGAGCTCCCCAGCGGCCTTCGCGGCGACCCTGCTGGCGCGGCGTTCGGGCGATCGTGGACGCGACCTCGACGACGGGCTGCGCGCGGAGGTCGCGACGAGGCTCGAGGCGATCGGCGCGAGTCCATCCTGGGTGGCCATGGTCCGCGAGGTCATGCACCTCGAAGAGGCCGACCAACGGCGCGTCTTCGGCGAGTCCTTGCCCCCGGGGCTGAGGCTCGTCGACTGAGCTTGGGCCCGGGGACACGGGCCTGGGGACGCTCCTCGCCACGTTCATCAGTAGGGACGCTCCTCGTCACTTTCGTCTCTGGAGACCCTCTGCCCAGCAGGTCTCCCGGCGCACGGACACGCGCCCGAGACAACGCGAGACTCCAACCGCGGTGGCGCTCGTGGTATGCAGGCATGGCTGTGATCCCTCTCCGCGGCGCAAACCAGGCTCTGCTGCACGACCTCGCGGCCCTCACCGGGGGCCACGCCTCGGTCGGCGACGCCGATCGCGTGGCCTACGCGCGCGACCTCTGGCCTCGCCAACAGATCCGAACGCGCGCCGGAGAGGCCGCCGTCTCGCCACCCGCCGTGGTGGTCTGGCCCGGCTCCACCGACGAAGTGTCTCAGGTCGTCCGCTACGCCGCGGAGCGCGGGATCCCGCTCGTACCCTACGGCGCCGGCAGCGGCGTCTGCGGCGGCGTCTCACCCACCGAGAGCGCGATCGTGCTCGACGTGAAGCGCATGCGCGCCCTGCGTGAAGTGGACGAGACGCGACTCGTGGCCACGGCCGAAGCGGGCATGATCGGACAGCACCTCGAGGACGGACTCGACGAGCGCGGCTTCACGCTCGGGCATTTCCCCTCGAGCATCTACTGCTCGACGCTCGGCGGCTGGGTCGCGGGACGTTCCGCGGGCCAATGCTCGGGTCGCTACGGCAAGATCGAGGACATGATCGTCAGCGTCCTGTGCGTGGACGGCCAGGGCGAAGTCCGGCGCGCCGGCGAGGGTGGCGATCCAGGGCTCTTGCCCCTGATCATCGGCAGCGAGGGCATCCTCGGCGTCGTCACGGAGGCCAGCTTCCACATCGCGCCCGCGGCCATGACGCGGCGCTTCGCCTCGTTCAATTTCGGCACCGTGGCCGAGGGCCTCGCGGGCATTCGCTCGGTGTACCAGGCCGGACTGCGACCCGCCGTCGCGCGCCTCTACGATCCCTTCGACTCCATGCTCGCCCGCCAAGGTGGCGTGAAGCAGGCGCGCAAGGAGCGCACGCCCGATCCCGGAGGTCAGCCAGGCCTCGGGCTCAAGGTGCTGACGCGAGCGCTGAGACATCCCGGCCTCTTGAACCGCCTGATCGAGGGTCTGCCAGGCCGCGTCACGGGCGGCGTGATGGTGATCTTCGTCTGGGAGGACGACGCCATCATCGGAGAAGCGGAGCGCGCCGTCGCCACGCGCATCTGCACCACGCTCGGAGGCACGGACACGGGCGAGGAGCCGGGTCGGCACTGGCTCTCGCACCGGCACTCGGTCAGCTATCGCCAGTCTCCGCTCTACGCCGCGGGCGCCTTCGTGGACACGATGGAGGTCGCCGCGACCTGGTCGCGCCTCTTGCCGATGTACGAGGCGGTGCTCCAGGCGCTGTCGAATAACGTCTTCGTGATGGCGCACTTCAGCCACGCCTACCCGGACGGCGCGTCGATCTACTTCTCCTTCGCGGGCTCGGCCAAGGACGACGCCGCCTGCCTCGAGCTCTACGACCGCACCTGGCGCTCCGCGCTGCGCACCGTGATCGACGCGGGCGGGACGCTCTCACACCATCACGGCGTGGGCCGCTCCAAGGCGCCGGCCATGCGCCGAGAGCAAGGCGTCGCCGTCGACGTGGTGCGCGTGCTCTCGCAAGAGCTCGATCCCCACCACGTGCTCAATCCGGGCGCGCTGATCGGCAAGGCCGAGGTGCACTCGTGAGCGCTCTGTTGCAGGCCCTGCGCAAGGAGCTGCCCGAGGCGCTGTCCGAGATCGGCGGAGAGATCCTGCTCACGCCGCGCAGCGCGCCAGATCTCGAGGCGGCCTTCGCGCTCGCGCGCACCCACGCCGGTCGCCTACGCGCGCCAGGAGCGGAGGCCCGCGACGCCGACCTGGCGATCGACCTGCGCTTCATGGGCCGCCTGCATTCCGTCGACGAAGCCTCGCGCATCGCGCACGTGGGCGCGGGCATGGGCAGCGCCGAGCTCGAAGCACGCCTGCGACCCGAGGAGCTGAGCCTGGGATGTCTGGCCGAGAACGAGAGCCTCGGGAGCTGGATCGCGCGGGGCGCTCCCGGTCGACGACCGAGCGCGGACGACGCCGTCGATCAGGTGCTGTGCGGTGCGGAGATCATGCTCGCGGACGGCCGTCTGCTGCGGATTCGCCCCGCTCCCCGGCGCGCCGTGGGTCCCGACCTGCTCGGCGCTCTGCTCGGTGGGCGCGGACGCGTGGGCGTCGCGCTCGGGCTGCATCTGCTGGTCAAAGCGCGCGTTCGCCACACTCGACGCACCTACGTCTTCTCGACCCTCGCCAGCGCCGAGTCGGCCTGCGCTTGGGCTCGCGGTCGGGGCGTTCGCGCCGCTCGGCTCGCCACCGGAACCTGCGCCGAAGGCGGCGGGCTGTGGGCCGAGATCGCCATGGACGAGATGGAAGAGCCGCGCCTGCTGGTGTTGGAGAGCGTGTGCAGCGGGCACGGAGGCACGTTGCTGCCGGCGGCCGGCGCGCCGCCCTGGCCGAGCGAAGGCGGCGGCGCCGGCCCTTCGGCCACGCTCGACGCCCTGGCCGCCCGACTCGATCCGGAACACATCCTCCACTGAACCGACCCGAGCGCCCGCGAGTGGGTCGCCGGAAAATCGGGACCGACTCCGAAGCGTGCTCGCAACGAGCCCGAGGATTGCTCGAGCTTCAGGTCCCGTGGGACTCGAGCAGCTCGGCCTGATGATGCGAGCGCAGGGCCGTGAACAGCTCGTCGAGCTCCCCGACCATCACGCGATCGAGGTTGTGCAGCGTCAGCCCGATGCGATGATCCGTCACGCGGTTCTGCGGATAGTTGTAGGTGCGGATCTTCTCGGAGCGATCGCCCGAGCGCACCATGCTGCGACGCTCGGCGCCGATGGCCGCGCTCTGCTCTTGCTGCGCCGTCTCGAGCAACTTGGCGCGTAGGATCTGCATCGCGCGCGCCAGGTTCTGATGCTGCGAGCGCTGCTCCTCCGAGCGAACACAGATGCCCGTCGGGACGTGCTTGAGGTTGACCGCCGAGTTGGTCGTGTTGACGCCCTGTCCGCCCGGTCCGCCCGCGCCCGTCTTCGTGATCTCGAGATCCTTGGGATCGATCTCGACCTCGACCTCGTCGGCTTCGGGCAGCACCGCCACCGTCGCCGCCGAGGTGTGGACGCGGCCCTGTGACTCCGTAGCCGGCACGCGCTGCACGCGGTGAACGCCGCCCTCGAAGCGCAGCTCCGAGTACACGCGGTTGCCCGACACCATGGCGATCACTTCCTTGATGCCACCGGCCGCGGCCTCGCTCATGGACGTGACCTCGACCTTCCACCCGCGCTGCTCGGCGTAGCGGCTGTACATGCGGAAGAGATCGCGCGCGAAGAGCGCCGCCTCCTCGCCGCCCGTGCCGCTACGAATCTCGAGGATGGTGTCGCGTTCGTCGTTGGGATCCTTGGGCAGGAGCAGCAGCGCGATCGTCTCCTCCAGAGACTCGAGCTCCGCCTCGAGCTCGGGGATCTCCGCTTGGGCCAACTCGCGCAGCTCGGGATCCATGAGCAGCTCGCGATTGCCCTCGAGCTGCGCCTCGAGCTCGAGATAGCGCGCGTAGGCCGCCACCAGATCCGTCAGCTCCGTGCGCTCACGCGAGAGTTCGCGCAGACGCTTGGTGTCCGTGACCACCTCGGGCCGACACAGGGACTCCTCGATCTCGCGATACCTCGCGGCCAGATGGTCGAGCTTGTCGCGCGGAATCATGTGGATTCGGGCAGGGCCGCGCCGCGCAGTTCGGGGAGCGCGTCCACGAAGCCCTCGAAGGAAGGGAAGACCAGCGGTTGATCGTCCGCGGACACGCTGTCGGCCTGAAGATCGCGCCACTCCGCCGCCTTCAGCGCGGTGATGGCGATCTCTATCTGGGCGTCGTCGGGCTCGGCCGTGGTGATCTTCTGAAACAGGAAGCCCGGCCAGAGGAAGATCCTCAAGGGCCCACGCGTGAAGAAGCGCGCGCTTAGGCGCTGCAGCTCGAAGGAGAGGGCGGCGATCAGAGGCAGGAGCGCGACCCTCAGCGCGAGGATGGACACCTGGCCCAAAACACCCGCGGCGTTGGGCAGCAGCAGGGGCGCGGCGATGGCGCCCGCGACGATCGAGACCACGACCACCATCACCAAGAAGGTGGTCCCGCAGCGAGGATGCAGCGTGGACTGGATGCGCACGTTCTCGACCGTCAGCGGCAGCTCCGCCTCGTAGGCGTGGATCGTCTTGTGCTCGGCGCCATGGTACTGGAACACGCGTCGAATCTCGGGCACGCGCCGAATGGCCAGCAGATAGGCCAGGAAGATCAGCAGCTTGAAGCCGCCGATCACGAAGTGGAAGCTCGCGTCGGTGAGTCCCCAGTGGATCCCGAAGAGCTTGCCCAGACCTCCAGCGAGCCCTTGGGGCAGCGCGATGAAGAGGGCCAGCGCGAAGAGGGTCGAGAGCCACATGGAGGCGGCGCCCGAACCCGTGTCGCTCGCCCGCTCCTCTTCCGTCATCTGTTGGTCGGCGCTGAACTTCAGCGCACCGAAGCCCAGCTTAAGCGACTCCACGAGAGACGCAACGCCGCGCAGACCCACCAGACGGAACAAGGGCATGCGCCCGGCCAGGCCGCGATGCGGACCTTCCCGAAGCGCGATCGTTCCGTCGGGTCGCCGCACCGCCACGCTGAGGCCGCCGGGAGCGCGCATCATCACGCCCTCGAGCACCGCTTGCCCGCCGATGTAGGGTTTGCGTGCGCTCGGCACAGGCTTCCCGGAAGCGAGGGCGCTAGTGGCTGACACGGAGCGCTCCAGCGCCCGCTAGGCCTCGCCCTTGATGCCGTACTTCTTGCGGAAGCGCTCGACGCGCCCAGCGGTGTCCATCATCTTCTCCTTGCCGGTGAAGAATGGATGGCATTCCGAGCAGACGTCGACCGTGTAGGATCCTCGCGTGGAGAAGGTCTCGATGACGTTTCCGCAGGCGCAGGAGATGGTGGCCTGCTCGTAGTTCGGATGGATTTCGGGCTTCATGACGCTTCCTCGGGCTCCGAAGATGAGAGCCCTCCCCTTGGGGGGCGAACTATCTAGCCGATCCACCCCTACCCTGCAAGCCAGCGACCACCCCTGCAGGCCAGATGCGCCACGGACGCGGAGTCGGGCCGCAGAAACTTGCCCCGGGCGGCCATAGAGCACTAGGAGGTAAGGAGCATGGGACAGAAGCGCATCCATTTGGTCGTTCGTGGTCGGGTCCAGGACGTGTACTTTCGGGCCACGGCTCAGCGGGAAGCTCGCCAACTCGGCCTCACGGGCTGGGTCAAGAACCGCGCGGACGGATCCGTCGAGATGGTCGTCGAGGGCGAGGAGGACTACGTGAAGGACTTCCTGTCCTGGGCGCAGGGCGGCCCCTCCACGGCCCGCGTCGACAAGGTCGAGACCAAATGGCGGAGCTACACGGGCGAGTTCTCCGACTTTCGGATCGCAGAAGACCGGCCCGTGACCCGGTGAGCTGCTCGCCCCGCACGCGCCTCTGGCGCCTCTCGCTCGTGCTCGTGGCGGCGGGATGGTCCACGGTGCTCGCGAGTGGGCCGGCCCTGGCGCAGATCCCCGAGGCCTCGGCTCCGACGGATGCAGCAGCTCCCACACCGAGCGTCGAGGCGCTGGCGACCTTGGCGGCGGAGCTCGGCTCGGACGATGCCGCGACGCGCAGACGAGCCTTCGAGACGTGTTCGACCCTCTCCGAAGCGTGGATCGGGGCGGTGACGGATCGGGCCACGGCGCTCGCGCGACAGCATTTCGAGCCTGACGCGGCCGAGGAGGCACTGCGTCACTTCCGACACGCGACGGGCAGCCGGCGCGCCGATGATGCGGTCGACATCGCGGATGGCGTGCTGGACGAGCTCGACTCGACCCGGGATCGCGTCACCGTGGCCATGGCCGAACGCGTGGCGCTGATGCGCGCGATGGAGAACCTGGGTGGGCGACGGGCCGGACGCGCCCTGATGGACCTCTTCGCCTTGAATCCAGACGCTCTGACCTGGGAACGGCGACGCCTGCTGGACCGACGGGGTCTGGCTCTGCTCCCCGTGCTGCTCGATGCGCGGTCCCATCCGAGCCCCGACATCCGGCGTTGGGCCAGGCTCGCCGTGCCCGCGATCGAGGGCGCGGACGCCGGTCGCGTGGTCGGTGCGCTGGCCAATCGACCGGGCGCGCTTGCCGACACGCTGAGCGCCTGGGCGGCCGCCCGCGACTTCGACGCCATGCCCGTCGTGGTGACCTTCGTCGATGCCGAAGACGGACGGGTGCGAGAGGCCGCGCGCGACGCGATGCGCGCCTACGGTCAGAACGGCATCTGGATGTTGAGGCGTCAGTTCCAGAGCAGCCTGGGCGAGGCCGCACCCAGCGATTGGGGCTGGCACCGAACCTTCGACGAGCTGGTGCGACGACTCGACGAGCAGCGCCTGGCGCCGGCTCGTGAAGCACTGCAAGCCGGTTTGGCTGCCGCCGAAACGGGAGACCTGGAGGAGATGCGCCGCGACTTCCAGCGCTCCTCGCTGGAAGCTCCACTCCTGGCCGAGCGCACGCGCATGGCGCCAGGCTATGCCCGCTGGGCCGAGGCCGAGATGGACGCCGGCCACTACGCGGAGGCGCGCGCCGCCTTCCTGCATGCGGCGCGGCTCACGGACGACGCAGTGAGCGTCGAGGATCTGCGAGCTCGGGCGTTGCTCGCCGAGGCCGAGGCCGAGCGACAGCAAGGTGTGGTCGATCTCGCCGCTTATCGGCTCGTGACCCAGCTCTCGCCAGGCCAGACCTTGGCGGCCCAGCGCGTGGCGGAGGAACAGGACTCGGGCGGGCGTGAACTCGGCCCACGGGAGCTCTCGATGCTGGTCGGCGCATGCCTCGGCATCCTCGGGCTGCTGCTGATCTTCGGCAACGAGCTGCCCGCCGTGGCCCTCGCTCGCAAGGCGGCTCTGGCGGGCGCACGCATGGCCACGTCTGCCGGGCGAACGCTCAGAGCGCACGCACAGCGAAGTCTGGGCTCACTCGGGCGAGAGTCCGGGACGGTGCGACTCCCGGGCTCGTCCTGGGCCCAGTCGCTCCCGCTGGCGTTGCTGCGACCGAAACGCGCGCAGGTTTCCAAGCCACCCGCGGGCGAGCTCGGTGTGTTGGACCTCTGCTCCACCCAGCCGGGCATGGACGACTCGGGCGACGTCCACTCGACGTCCCCCGGCCTCGACATCAGCCCCGAGCTCCATCGCACGGGTCCCGTCGACGAATGCGTGGACGTCTACAGCACGGCCCCTGGCATCGACGCGCCATGGGGTGAGGTGCCGGCGCCTTCGACCCGCGGGGGCTCGGAGAGCTCCGCCATCGACGTCGCGGAAGCGCTGGGCATTCTGCAAGCCACGCCCACGCCCCTCGATCCCTTCGACGACATGGATCCCTTCGACGACGAATCGTTCGAAGGTGCCGACGCGCTCTTCGACTGACGTCCTCGCTGAGCGGGTCCCCAGAGCCACGAGCCTCAGAGCCACGACCTCAGAGCCACGAGCCCCAGAGCCACGAGCCCCAGAGCCACGAGCCCCAGAGCGACGAAACCCAGAGCCACGAGCCCCAGAGCCACGAGCCCCAGAGCGACGAGCCCCAGAGCGACGAGCCCCAGAGCGACGAGCCCCAGAGCGACGAAACCCAGAGCCACGAGCCCCAGAGCGACGAAACCCAACAGTAGCAAAGCTACGTCGGGTCTCGGCTGGGCCGCGCTCGGAGCGCGACGTGAAGCGGCTAGGCTTCGGCGGAGGAAGCTGCCTCGTCCTCGTTGCCCACGAACTCGATCAGCGCCATGGCGGCGTTGTCACCGCGTCGCGGGAGAAGCTTGATGATGCGCGTATAGCCACCACCCTTGTTCTCCTTGACGCGCTCGAGATAGCGCGGCGCGATCTCGTGAAAGAGCTTGTAGACGACGTCGACGTCTTCGACCGTGTCCTGGTCCACCGTGCGCGTCAGGTGCTTCGGCAAGAAGCGAGCGACCTGGCGCTGGGCGTGGACGCGACGGGCGACGATGCGCTGACGCTCGTCCTCGTCCTTGATCTTGCCGACGTCGACCGTGAGCTCGTCACCGAGGCGCACGGCGCGGGTGACGAGACGGTCGGCGATTCGGGCCAACTCGCGCGCCTTGGCGTCCGTGGTCTCGATGCGACCGTGCAAGACGAGGTTGCCCGCGAGGTTGCGGAACATGGCTCGCCGATGGCTGGTGTTGCGGCCGAACTTACGGCCCGCTTTCATGTGTCTCATGGCACTTCCCTACGATCTACTGGTTCGCCTGAAACGTCTGCCAACGCTCGAGCATCTGGGGCCAGTTGTCGATCTTCAACCCGAGCGAGAGGCCCATGTCGGCGAGGATCTCCTTGATCTCTTTCAAGGACTTACGGCCGAAGTTCTTCGTCTTCAACATCTCGGGCTCGGTCTTCTGGACCAACTCACCGATCAGGTTGATGTTCGCGTTCTGCAGGCAGTTCGCGGAACGCACGGAGAGCTCGAGCTCCTCGACCGAACGGAAGAGGTTCTCGTTCAGCGGCTCCTCATCGCTCTCGAAGTCGAGCGACTCTTCCTCTTCCTCGAAGTTGATGAAGATGCTGAGCTGCTCCTTGAGGATCTTGGCGGCGAAGGCGACCGCGTCCTGCGGGTTCACCGAGCCGTCCGTCCACACCTCGAGCGCGAGCTTGTCGAAGTCCGTGACCTGACCAACGCGGGCGTTGGTGACGGTGTAGTTCACCTTGGTCACGGGCGAGTAGAGCGCGTCGATCGGGATGGTCCCGATGGGCATGCCGGGCACCTTGTTGCGATCGGCGGGGACGTAGCCACGTCCGACGTTGACCGTGAGGTCGGCGCTGAAGCGACCGCCCTTGGCCACGCTGCAGATCACGAGCTCGGGGTTGAGCACCTCGACCTGATCATTGACCTGGATGTCCCCCGCCGTGATGGTGCAGGGGCCTTCCTTGTCGATGCGCAGCGTCTGGGTCTTCGCCGTATGACAGCGGACGATGACCTCCTTGAGGTTCAACACCATCTCGGTGACGTCTTCGACGACGTCAGGGACGGAGGTGAACTCGTGCAACGCCCCATCGATCCGGACCGCGGTGATCGCCGCGCCCTGGAGCGAGGAGAGCAGGATGCGCCGCAGCGAGTTGCCCAGGGTGATGCCGAAGCCGCGCTCCAGAGGTTCGCAAACGAACTTCGTGTAGTAGGGAGTGGCGGTCTCTTGTTCGACGGGCAAGCTCTTCGGGCGAATGAGCGAGCGCCAATTGCGGGCGACGAGGGTGCTGGTTGTCATGCGGGTCTCCGAAATGCGCGTGGTCTACGGTGGCGTCCAATCGCTGGCCGCGCTCGGTGGGGTTCTTGGGTGTGCCCACTGCGCGCTCTCTTCTTCGTCGAGGGGCGCGCTGGGGCTCGGATTAGCGTGAGTAGAATTCGACGATCAGCTGCTCTTGGATGGGCAGCGTGATCTCTTCACGGTTGGGTGCGGACTTGATCGTGCCCTCGAGGGACGCGGGGTCGAGCTCGAGCCACTCCGGCGTTCCGCGACGGCTCGCGGCCTCGACCGACGAGGTGAAGACGGCCTTCTGACGGCTGCGCTCGCGCACCTGGATCTTGTCGCCGGGGTTCACCAGGAACGAGGGGATGTTCACGGTGTGGCCGTTAACGGAGAAGTGACGATGCCGGACCAACTGCCGAGCTTCGGAGCGGGTACGCGCCAGGCCCAGACGGTAGATCGTCGAGTCGAGACGACGCTCGAGCAGAGAGAGCAGGTTCTGACCCGTCACACCCTTCACGCGCTCAGCTTCGGTGAAGGTGGAGTGGAACTGGTTCTCCATGAGTCCGTAGATCCGGCGCACCTTCTGCTTCTCGCGCAGACGGATGCCGTACTCCGTGAACTTCATGCGACGCTGTCCATGCTGACCGGGCGGGTAGGGGCGCCTGTCGAAGGAACATTTGTCGGTGTAGCAACGCTCTCCCTTGAGGAAGAGCTTCATCGCCTCGCGACGACAGAGCTTGCAGACGGGTCCAATATAACGAGCCATGACGTTCCTATTCGATTCAGACGCGGCGGCGCTTGGGAGGGCGGCAGCCGTTGTGGGGGATCGGGGTCACGTCGCGGATCAGCGTCACGCGCATGCCCACATGCTGGAAGGCGCGGAGTGCGGACTCACGACCGGCTCCGGGGCCCTTCACGAAGATCGCGACGGTGTTCATGCCCATGTCCTGGGCCTTGCGCGCCGCGGTCTCGGCAGCGAGCTGCGCCGCGAAGGGCGTGCTCTTGCGCGAGCCCTTGAAGCCACGCGAACCCGCCGTCGACCAAGCCACCACATCCCCGCTGAGGTCGGTGATGGTAACGATGGTGTTGTTGAAGGTGGATTGCACGTGGGCGATGCCCGTGCCGGCGACCTTCTTCGCCTTCTTCTTGCCCTTGGTGGTCTTCGTCTTCGCTTTAGCCATGACTCTCTCGCTCTTCTCGTTCGATCAGTGCTTGCGCGACATGGGTCCGCGACGCGGGCCCTTGCGGGTGCGGGCGTTGGTATGGGTGCGTTGTCCGCGGACCGGAAGGCCACGACGATGGCGCAGGCCCCGGTAGCAGCCCAGATCCATCAAGCGCTTCACGTGCATGGTGATTTCGCGTCGAAGATCACCCTCCACCTTGAAGTTCTGGTCAATGGTTTCGCGAATCTTGCGAACCTCATTGTCGTCCAGATCATCGGCCTTCTTGTTCCGGGAGATCCCGGTCTGGGCGCAGATGTCTTCCGCGCTCTTCGGACCGATGCCGTAGATGTATTGGAGGGCAATGAAGAGATGCTTCCGCCCGGGCAGGTCGACGCCTGAGATACGTGCCATGATATCCTCTCAACCCTGCCGTTGCTTGTGGCGGGGATTCTCGCAAAGAACGCGCACGACGCGCTTACGGCGCACGATCTTGCACTTGTCGCAAATCTTCTTGACGCTGGGTCGAACCTTCATCTCGGACTCTCTACTTCTGCTTCTCTATGATGCGTCCACGCGTGGGGTCGACCTCTGAGGCCTCGACCAAGACCCTATCGCCCGGGATTACCCGAACTAGAACCCGTCTGAGTTCCCGGCCAATCGTCGCGGTGACGATTCGCCCATCATCGAATCGGACTCGGTAGAGCCCTCGGGGCAGCTGCGCTTGAATCGTGCCCTGCCCGACTACCTGGGCCACTGCCGGTTTGCTCTCTCGCCTGGTCAAGCAGCTCCCAGAGCTGCCTGAATCCTTCCCGTTACCTCACCGAACTCGCCGCAGCCGTCGACGTGCGAGACGACGTGCTGTCCATAGTGCTCCAGTATGGGAGCCGTTTTCTCTTTATAATCCGAGTACCTATGCCGAACGACCTGTTCGCTGTCGTCGGCCCGCTGAACGATCCTTGTACCCTCGCACGAGACGCAGACGCCCGATTCGGGGGGCGGACTATAGCGCACATGGTAGGTCTGTCCACAGTCGAGGCAGACTCGGCGCCCGGTGATGCGCTCGACCACATCCGGGAGCTCGATGTCCAGGGCGACGACGCGGTCGATCTTGCGGCCGATCTTGGCCAAAAGGGCGTCCAGCGCCTCGGCCTGAGCGAGTGTGCGCGGGTAGCCGTCGAAAATGGCCCCGCCCTTGGCGTCCGCCTGGGTCAGGCGCTTCTCCATCAGCTCGAGGACCAACTCGTCCGGGACGAGGTTACCCTTGGACATGAAGCCTTCGAAGCGCGCGCCAAGCTCCGATCCTGACGCGCGCTCCGCACGCATCATGTCGCCGGTCGAGATCTGCGGGATCCCCAGCAGGTCGACGAGGAACTTGGCCTGGGTGCCTTTGCCGGCGCCCGCGGGTCCGAAGAGAATCACATCCATCAGGTCTTCCTCCCTCGAATCCGCGAGCCCGTGGGTCCGGTGAGACCTTCGTAGTGTCGCGTGATGAGATGGGAGTCGACCTGTTGGGCCGTGTCGAGGGCGACGCCGACGACGATCATCAGAGACGTGCCGCCCAGATAGAACGGCACCTCGTAGTTGCTTTGCAGCAGCGTCGGGACGGTGCAGACCGCGGCCACGTAGAGGGCACCGCCGACGGTGATGCGCGTCAGGACGTTGTCGATGTAGTCCGCGGTCGCCTTACCGGGGCGAATGCCAGGGATGAAGGCGTTCTGCTTCTTGAGGTTCTCGGCGACCTCGACCGGCTGGAACGTGACCGCCGTGTAGAAGAAGCAGAAGAAGATCGTCATCACGGCGAAGATGGTCAGATAGACCCAATTGCCGGTCTGGATGTGGTTGTTCAGCCAGGTCATGCCCGGCACCTTGAGGTTCGCCAGCGTCACCGGGAACATCAACAGCGACGAGGTGAAGATGGGCGGGATGACGCCCGACATGTTCACGCGCAGGGGCAGATGGGACGCCTGACCGCCGTAGACCTGTTTGCCCTGCATGCGTTTCGCATACTGGATGGGCAGGCGACGCTGAGCGCGCTCGAAGAACACGATGACCGAGGTCGTGAGCACCGCGACGAAGGCGACGATCAGCATGTCGATCGGCTTCATCTGCCCGATTTTCACCTGCTGGAACGTGAGGAAGAGCGCGTCGGGCAGGCCCGCGACGATGCCCGCGAAGATGATCAGCGAGATGCCGTTGCCGATCCCTCGCTCCGTGATCTGCTCGCCCAGCCACATGATGAAGGCCGTGCCGGTGGTCAGCGAGATGATGGTGATGAGGCGGAAGACCCAGCCCGGATCCGCGACGACATCGCCATAAGCCGAGCTGCCGTTGAGGCCCTCGAGGTACATCGCGATGCCGAAGCCCTGGATGATGCTGAGCATCACCGTGCCGTAGCGCGTGTACTGGTTGATCTTGCGCTGGCCAGCCTCACCCTCCTTGCGGAGCTCCTCGAGCGGCTTCACCACCACGCCCATGAGCGAGAGGATGATGCTCGCGGAGACGTAGGGCATGATGCCGAGCGCGAAGATCGAGAGCTGCATCAGGGCACCTCCCGAGAAGAGGTTGAACATGCCAAGGAACGATGCAGACGAATCGTGCATGATCCGACGCATGACGTTCCGGTCCACTCCCGGGGTCGTCACGAAGATACCGACGCGATAGATCGCGACCATCCCCAACGTGAAGAGGAGGCGGCGACGCAGCTCGGGAATCTTGGCGATGTTCGCGATAACGCTCATGGCAGACCTAGTGGAAGTGTTCCTCAGCCCTCGGCGTTGGCGGCAGGCGCGTCGCTGAGCGACTCGGCCTTTCCACCAGCAGCCTCAATCTTCTGACGAGCGCCCGCACTGAAGCTGTGGGCGCGCACGGTCAGAGCCTTGTCGAGGTCGCCCTTGCCGAGGATCTTGACCGAATCGAAGCCGCGCTTGAGCAGGCCCGCGTTGGCCAGCGCCTCGAGATCCACGGTGCTGCCAGCGTCGAAGCGGGCGAGGTCGCGGATGTTCAGGGCGGTCACCCGCTTCGAGAAGGGATTGTAGAATCCCACCTTCGGCAGACGGCGATGGAGCGGCGTCTGACCACCCTCGAAGCCGAGCTTGCTGAAGTGGCCGGGGCTCTGAGACTTCTGTCCCTTTTGACCCTTACCGGCGTTGGTTCCCAGGCCGGAGGCGTTGCCGCGACCCTTGCGCTTCTTGCGGTGCACGGCTCCTGCCGGCGCGCGCAGGCGCGACAGGATCGGGACACTCTTGGAGTCGCTGCTGTTGGAGTCGCTGTCAGGCATTGATCTCCTCCACGGTCACGAGGTGGAGCACCTTCTTGACCATGCCGCGGAACGACGGGGTGTTGTCCACGACGACGGATTGGTTGAGCTTGCGCAGCCCCAGGCCGACGAGGATCGCCTGCTGGCGACCCTGACGTCCGATGGTGCTGCGGATCTGGGTGACTTTGAGCTTGGTGGTCATGGGGTCACGACCTCTTCGAGTGTCTTGCCTCGACGACGGGCCACGTCTTCGGCCGACTCGAGCTGAGCCAGTGCGTCGATCGTGGCGTGCACGACGTTGTGCGGGTTCGTGGTGCCGATGATCTTGGCGAGCACGTCATGCACGCCGGCGACCTCGAGAACGGCGCGCATGGCACCGCCGGCGATCACGCCCGTACCAGCCGAGGCGGGACGAAGCACCACGCGACCGGCGCCGAAGTGGCCGACGACCTTGTGGGGAATGCTCGCGCCGACGAGCGGCACCTTGAACATGTTCTTGCGAGCACGCTCGTTGCCCTTGCGGATGGCTTCGGGCACTTCCTTGGCCTTGCCGAGACCAACGCCGACGTGTCCGCGCTGATCTCCGGCGACCACGAGGGCGCTGAAGCTGAACCGCCGGCCGCCTTTGACGACCTTGGCAACTCGGTTGATGAAGATGACGCGCTCTTGAAGATCTTCGAGCGTGTCGGCCTTGATGATTTCGGGACTGTGAGCCATTGCGTTCAGAACCTCAGCCCGGCTTCTCGAGCAGCGTCAGCCAACGCGCGAACGCGGCCGTGATACATGTAACCATTGCGATCGAAGACGACCTTCTCGACGCCCTTCGCTGCGCAAGCCTTGGCCAGCGCGGCGCCGACCTGCTTGGCGCGATCCATCTTCGAAGCTTCACCCTCATTGGACTTGGCTTCGATCAGGGAGGACGCAGACGCCACGGTGTTGCCCGTGGAGTCGTCGATGACCTGTGCGTAGATGTGGCGGGCGGAGCGGAAAACGCTCAGCCGCAGCCTGCTCGGATCTCCCGAGACCTTCTTACGGATTCGACGCTTTCGGCGCGCCCTACCTGTGAGTTGCTGCATGGCTATACCCTACTTGCCCGACTTTCCGGCCTTCTCGCGGATCTTCTCGCCCGTATAGCGCACACCCTTGCCCTTGTAGGGCTCCGGCGGACGCACCGAGCGAATTCGGGCTGCGAGCTGCCCGATCATCTGCTTGTCATACGACTCGAGATGGACTCGAGGGAACTTGGTGCCACCCACATCGATGATCTCGGCCTTGGCCGTGATCGAGTCCGGGATGGCGAGGGTGACGGTGTGGGAGAGCCCGACCGTCATCTTCAGGTTGCCCGGCGTGATCTCGGCGCGATAACCGACGCCGCGGAAGTCCAGGGACTTCTTGAAGCCGGTGTTGACGCCCTCGATCAGGCCGGCGAGCAACGAGCGGGTGAGACCCTGATACTGGTTCCCCGTACGCCCGGCGTCGGGCTTCGGAGTCACGATCAGGTTGTCACCGACGCGCTTCACCTCGATCTCGGGGCGCACGGTCTTGAAGTGCTCACCGAGAGGCCCCTTGGCACGCACGAGACCATCTTCGATGGTGACCTGCACGCCAGCGGGGACGGGAATCGGAAGCTTCCCGACGCGGGACTGCTTCTTGCTTGGCTCAGCCATCACCACACCTCGCAAAGGATTTCACCACCGAGGCGAGCTTCGCGAGCCGAGCGGTCCGTCATCACGCCCTTGGAGGTGGAGAGAATCGCCACGCCCAATCCGTTGTGGATGCGCGGGATCTTGTGGGCGCCGACGTAGAGACGACGTCCCGGACGACTGGCACGCTTGATCCCCGCGATGGCGCTCTCGTGGTTCCGGCCGTAGCGCAGGAAGAGCACGAGGCTACCGAAGGCTTCGTCCTCGATGCGGTAGTCGGCGATGTAGCCCTCCGCCTTGAGGATCTTGGCGACCTCGACCTTGAGCTTCGAGAGAGGCATCGAGGTGCGTTCGTGTTTGGCCTGACCCGCGTTTCGAATGCGGGAGAGCATGTCTGCAATAGGATCTGACATCATGACGGTAGTCCCTTACCAGCTGGACTTGGTGACGCCAGGGATGTCGCCGGACAGGGCGAACTTCCTCAGGCAGATACGGCAAAGCTCGAACTTGCGGTAGTAACCACGTGGCCGACCGCAGACGCGGCAACGGTTGCGGTGACGCACCGAGAACTTCAGCTTCTTGTTGAACTTGGCGAATGCACGCTTGCTAGCCATCGTCTTCCTACTTCCGGAACGGCATGCCGAGCGCTCGCAGAAGCGTGCGCCCCTGGTCGTCCGATTGGGCCGTGGTAACGAACGTGACGTTCATTCCGTGAATCTTGTCCACCGCGTCGTAATCGACGTCGGGGAAGATGATCTGCTCGCGAATTCCGAGCGTGTAGTTGCCGCGGCCGTCGAAGGCCTTGGGGCTGAGACCGCGGAAGTCTCGAACGCGGGGCAGAGCCACGCTGATGAGACGATCCACGAACTCCCACATGCGGCTCTTGCGCAGGGTCACCATGGCGCCGATGGGCATGCCTTCGCGCAGCTTGAACGTGGCGATGGACTTCTTGGCGCGCGTGATGACGGGCTTCTGTCCGGTGATCGTAGCGATCTCGGACGCCGCGACCTCGATCAGCTTACCGTTCTGCACAGCCTCACCGAGGCCCATGTTGACGGTGACCTTCTCGAGGCGGGGCACCTGCATCGGATTACCGTACTGGTATTCCTTCATCAGGGCGGCGATCGCCTGCTCCTGATAGCGGCGCTGCATTCTGGGGATGTAATCAGCCATTTTTCATTCCTTCTCCGGGATACACGGACGTGGGCCGGAGAGTCCTTCTCAGTCGGAGATCACGACGCCACTCTTGGCGGCGATGCGGACCTTCTTGCCATCCTTGTCGACGCCCACACGCACTCGCGTGGGGCCGCCGTCCTTCGGATCTTCGATCATGACGTTCGAGAGGTGGATGGGCGCTTCCTTCTCGACGATGGCGGACTCACCGAACTTGCGGGCGCTCTGGTGGCGCTTGACCACGTTCACACCCTCGACGAGCACGCGATCGCGCTCGACATCGACGAGCAAGACACGGCCGCTGGTGCCCTTGTCCTTGCCAGTGGTCACGAGGACCTTGTCGCCCTTCTTGATTCGCATGGACATCAGATGACCTCAGGCGCCAAGGCGATGATCTTCATGAAACGCTTGGCGCGGAGCTCTCGGGCCACCGGCCCGAAGATGCGGGTGCCAACCGGCTCGTTGTCCTTGTCGACGAGCACGGCGCTGTTGCTGTCGAACTTGATGTAGGTGCCATCGGAGCGCTGGTACTCACGGCGAGTGCGAACGACGACGGCGCGGGCGACTTCGCCCTTCTTGACGCGAGCGTTCGGCAGCGCCTCCTGCACGGCGACGACGATGATGTCGCCCAGAGCCGCATAGCGCCTGCGAGAGCCGCCAAGGACCTTGATGCACGCGACGCGCTTGGCGCCGCTGTTGTCGGCCACGTCGAGGACGGTTTCAGTCTGAATCACGTCATACCTCCGGGGGACGCTCGACCAGGCGCACAGCCTGCCAGCGCTTGGTAGCCGAACGCGGTCGGCATGCCTTGATTTCCACGAGATCGCGCGTGCGATACTCTTCACGCTCGTCGTGCGCGTGGTACTTCTTGCGACGCTTCACGTACTTCCCATAGAAGGGATCGCGGTAGCGTCGGATGACCTCGACGACGATGGTCTGCTTGGCACGGCCAGGCTTGGCGGTGTCGTTCACGACGCGACCAACCAGGTGACGTTGCCGTCCACGCGTGGTCTCGGTCTCGCCTCGAGTCTGCTGCTCTTCGGTTTCGGACATGGTCTACTCCGTCGCCTGAGTGCGACGCTCGGTGAGGATGGTCTTCACCCGGGCGATGTCGCGCCTGAGCTTCGGGATGCTGCTGGTGTCGTCGAGCTGATTGCTGTGGTTCTCGAAGCGAGACTTCCAAAGCTTGCGGGTGAGATCGGACTCGAGGGTCTCGAGCTCGTCGGTGGCCTTTTCTCTGATTTCGGCGATCTTCACAGCTGATCCTCCCGACGTCGGAACTGGGTGGGCAGGGGAAGCTTGTGGCCGGCGATGCGGAAGGCCTCGCGAGCCACGTCCTCGGGTACGCCCTGGATCTCGTACAGCATGCGACCCGCGCGGATCACGGCGACCCAGCCTTCGACGGATCCCTTGCCCTTGCCCATTCTGGTCTCGAGGGGCTTCTTGGTGATGGGCTTGTCCGGGAAGACGCGGATGAAGAGCTTGCCTTGGCGCTTCACCTTCCGCTGGATGGCCATACGTGCGGCTTCGATCTGGCGTGCCGAGATGCGGCCGCCCTCTACTGCCTGCAGGCCGTAGTCGCCGAAGGAGACGCAGCTGCCGCGGTAGGATTTCCCACGCATGCGGCCCTTCTGCTGCTTGTTGAACTTTGTTCGTTTCGGTTGAAGCATGGTGAATCCGTCGAGTTACGCTCGGAAAAGGTTTCAGCCGCGGGGGGCGATTGCGCCGAGTGCACGGCGTCGTTGAGGGACGATCTCGCCCTTGAAGATCCAGCATTTGATTCCGACCGTCCCGGCCTTCGTCTTTGCCGTAACTTCGCCGTAGTCGATGTCGGCGCGTACCGTGTGAAGCGGAACGCGACCCTCGTGGTACCACTCGCGTCGGGCGATGGCGACGCCACCGAGACGACCTGCGGCATTCACGCGGATGCCCTTGACGCCGAACTTCATGGCGGTCGAGACCGCCTTCTTCATGGCGCGTCGGAAGGCGACTCGGCGCTCGAGCTGCGAGGCGATGTTCTCGGCCACGAGCTTGGCGTTCGTCTCGGCCTTGCGAATCTCCTGGATGTCCACGAAGAGTTCGTTCTTGGTCAGGCCCTGGAGCTCCTTCTTGAGCTGCTCAACGCCTGCACCGCGCTTGCCGATGATGATCCCGGGACGCGAAGTGTAAATCACGACCTTGGCCTTGTTGGCCGCGCGCTCAATCTGGATATCTGCGATTCCAGCGTGAGCGTGCTTCTCGGTGATCGTCCGCTTGAGCGAGAGATCCTCGTGAAGCCAGGTGGCGTAATTCTTATCCTCGTACCACTTCGACTTCCAAGTCTTGATGATGCCGAGGCGGAAACCGTACGGGTGTACCTTGTGACCCACTTCAGACCTCTTCCTGGTCGGAGATGATGATCGTGATGTGGCTCATGCCCTTCACGATTCGGGTCGCTCGACCCATGGCCCGTGGTCTCCACCGGCGCATCTGACTGTCGGGTGCCTTGTCCGCGAAAGCGGTCCGAACGATGAGCGCGTCGAGATCGACGCCCTCATCCTTGTGCCTGGCATTGGCGATCGCACTGTCGAGAACCTTCGCCACCAGGGGCGAAGCCGCCTTCTTGGTGAAGCGCAGCTCGTTCAGGGCGGTCGCGACGTTCTTGCCGCGCACCATATTGAGGATCGTCCGCGCCTTGCGCGGAGAAATCCTTTGAAATCGTGCCTTTGCGATGGCTTCCATGGTCTTCCCTGTGGCCTAGTCTTGCTCCGGGGTCGGGCGATCTAGCACGCCGCCTTCCCCCGGACAACTCGTCAGCGCTTACCCGTCTTCGGGTTTCCGCCCTTCCTGGTCTTCCGGTCCGCAGCGTGGCCATGAAAGGTCCGCGTTGGTGCAAATTCGCCCAGCTTATGGCCGACCATGTTCTCAGTGACGAACACGGTGACGAACTTCCGGCCGTTGTGGACCGCGAAGGTCAGGCCGATGAAGTCTGGGGTAATCGTGGACCTGCGAGACCAGGTCTTGATCATCTTGCGTTCGCCCGAGCGTTGGACGTCGTCTACCTTCTTCTGAAGGTGGTCGTCTACGAAAGGGCCCTTCTTGACCGAACGTGCCATTACTTCTTCTTTCGCTTCTTGACGATGAACTTGTCGCTCGCCTTGTTCTGACGGGTCTTCTTACCCTTGGAGAGTTGACCCCACGGAGAACAGGGGTGACGTCCACCGGAGGTCCGACCCTCGCCACCACCCATGGGGTGGTCGACCGGGTTCATGCTGGTGCCTCGGTTGTGGGGGCGGCGTCCGAGCCAGCGGCTACGACCCGCCTTTCCCAGCGTGAGGCGCGCGTGCTGCTTGTTGCTCACCTGACCGACCGTGGCGCGACAATCCAGATGGATCATGCGGACCTCGCCCGAGGGGAGCCGGAGCTGCGCGTAGTTGCCGTCCTTGGCCATCAACTGGGCCGCGGTGCCAGCGGAGCGAACCAACTGTCCGCCCTTGCCGATCTTCATCTCGATGTTGTGCACGAGAGTTCCGAGGGGCATGTAGCGCAGGGTCAGCGAGTTGCCCGGCTTGACGTCCGCGTGGCGTGACGAGAGCACGCTGTCGCCGACGACCATGCCATCCGGGGCGAGGATGTAGGCCTTCTCGCCGTCCGCATAGTGCAGAAGCGCGATGCGTGCGGAGCGGTTCGGATCGTACTCGAGAGCGGCGACGAGAGCCGGCACGCCGGTCTTGTGACGCTTGAAGTCGATCTTGCGGTAACGGCGCTTGTGGCCACCCCCGCGGAACCGCACCGTGATGCGTCCGTTGTTGTTTCTTCCGCCAGACGACGTCTTGGCTTCCGTCAACGACTTCTCGGGCGCCTTCTTCGAGATCTCCGAGAAGTCGGGGTTCTCGTAGAAGCGTCGCGCGGGGGAGGTCGGCTTGAATCGCTTGATCGCCATCGATCAGGCTCCTTCGAAGAAGTCGATGTTGTCACCCTCGACCAGGGTCACAAACGCCTTCTTCCAGTTGCGGGTCTTCGCGAGTCCACGACCCATGCGGCGCATCTTGCCACGCATGAGCAGGGTGTTGACGCTCTTCACTTTGACGTTGAAGAGGCGCTCGACAGCGTCCCGGATTTGAATCTTGTTTGCCCCGCGATCGACCTCGAAGAGGTACTGATTCTCCTCTTCGCGGAGGAGGCTGCCCTTCTCCGTGAGAATCAGGGGGCGCTTGATGATTTGTTCAAGTTGCATGGTCTTGCCCTACTTCTCAAGCGGCGCGTCGAGCGAAGCTCTGCCGGAACACCGCTGCTCGAGAGCGGCGACGGCCTTCTTGGTGAGGACCAAGTGTTCGTGCCGGAGGAGGTCGTAAAGATTTACGCCCTCGGGTGGCAAGAAGAGGTGATCGTTCATGTTCCGCGCCGAGAGGCGAAGAGTCTGGTTGTCCACCGCGTCGACGATGACGGCGCCAGAGTCGACCTTCAGCTTCTCGAGCACTCGCTCGAGCTTACGGGTCTTCACCTCGGGCATGTCGAAGGCTTCGAGAATGAGCAGATGCCCTTCCTTCAGCTTCATCGAGAGGGCGCTGCGCAGCGCACCCACGCGCATCTTGCGCGGGGGCCGATAGGCGTAGCTGCGGGGCCTCGGACCATGGGCCTGACCGCCACCGACGTAGAGCGGGGCGCGGATGCTACCATGACGCGCATTGCCCGTGCCCTTTTGACGGTAGACCTTGCGCGAGGAACCAGCGACTTCAGCGCGGTTCTTCACCTTGGCGGATCCGCTGCGACGTGACGCGAGTTGCGCCTTTAGCACGTCGTAGAACAATGCTTCGTTGACCGTTGCGTCGAAGACTTGGTCAGAGAGCTCTAGCTCTCCAACGTCGTTTCGATCCAGGTCGTATACCTTGACCTTCGGCATGTGTACTCCGATTTAGCCTATGCTCAGGGGGTAGATAGTCTGAAAGTCAGGACTTGATCTCGACGTCGACGCCGGCCGACAGGTCCAGCTTCATCAGTGCGTCGAGAGTCTCTTGGGTGGGTTCGAGAATGTCGAGGAGTCGCTTGTGCGTGCGAATCTCGAACTGCTCTCTGGACTTCTTGTCCACGTGGGGTCCACGCAGAACCGTGTACTTGTTGATCCGGGTGGGCAGCGGGATGGGTCCGGCCACGGTGGCGCCGGTACGCTTGGCTGTCTCTACGATCTCGCTGGTGGACTGGTCCAACAAACGGTGATCGTAGGCTTTGAGGCGGATTCTGATTCTGGTCGCGGATGCCATGTGCTGCTCCTACTGGATGATCTTGGTGATGACGCCGGCGCCAACCGTGCGTCCGCCTTCGCGAATGGCGAAGCGCTGCTGCGCTTCCATCGCGACCGCGGTGATC
>JAACVI010000483.1 GCA_009992505.1 Myxococcales bacterium | reverse complement strand
CGCGGGCTCGGCCTGCGTGTCGGCGGACACGACCGTGCGCTCCTCCTGAGCACTCGCCCGAGGACAGGGGCCGAGCAGCAGGGCGGCCAGCAGGACGAAGAGAGGCGCGCGCATGGGCCGGGCATGATACTGGGCTAGCCAAGCCTGGGCTAGCGGGCACCGGCGTCCCGGGGCGTGGTATGCTCCGAGAGCGCCCCACGGAACGGGGAACTCCACACGCCATGGCAAAGCTCGGCACAGCGTCAGAAGACAAGACGGTCTTGCTCGTCGGACGCGACGAGGACGACGACTGGCCGCGCGTGGAGACGGCGCTGGCGGAAGCCGGCCTCACGGCCGAACGGGTGGCGACCGACTGCCTGCTCGCGCGGGCGCATCACGAGCCGACCCCGCGCTTGATCCTGCTGGGCGGGGGCGAGGAGCGCTTCCAGGCCTTGAGCGAACTCCGGGCCGATCCGTGGGGGCAAGAGGTGCCCGTGGTCGTGCTCGTGGATCGTCAGGACGAGGCCCAGATGCCTCGGGCCTTCGAGCTCGGCGCCGACGACTTCCTGGGGCGCCCCGTGCGCCGGATGGAGCTCCTGGCTCGCCTGGGCGCCCAGCTGCGATTGCACGGCTACATGCAGGAGATCGCGCTCGAGCGACAAGACGCACAGGTGATGCTGGAGCTGACCCAGACGCTGGCGTCCTCGCTGGATTTCCACGAGATCCTGTACACGGTCGTGCGCCGCATCGCCGAGTTGGTGCAGGTGGATCGCGTGTCCATCGTGCTCACGCCCGAAGGCGAGGCGGACGACGTCGGCTACGTCGTGGTCACGAGCGACGACGAGGAGCTGGCGAACCTGCGCCTCGATCTGAGCAAGTACCCGGAGATCCAGAAGGTGCTGCGCACGCGTGAACCGCTGACGATTCACGACGCCTCCACCCACCCGCTGCTCGATGCCGTGCGCGGCAGCCTGCCCAATCAGGCCGCACACGCCATGAGCCTCTTCCCCATCGTCTGGGAGTCGCACGCGACGGGCGTGCTCTTCCTGCGCTCGAGCGCCGGGCGCGGCACGCTCTCGGATCGCGAGACGCACGTCTGCCAGATCGTCTCCAACGCCACGGCCGTGGCGCTGCGCAACGCGCGGGTGATGCAGTCGCTGCGGGATCAGACCCAGCAGGTGACCTTCGCACGCTACGAGGCAGAGCAACGCCTCGAGTCGCTCAAGCGCTACGCCGACCTCTTCTCTTCGGCGGCCGAGGGCATTGCCGTGCTCGATGTCGAAGGGCTCCTGCTCTTCGCCAATCCGCGTGCGCACGAGATCATCGGCTACTCGGCCGAGGAGCTGAAGGGACGCAAGATCCGCGAGCTGCTGCACCCGGACTCGGTCGATCGTGCTCGGGTCATCTGGGAGCGCTTCCGCGAGGGGGAGCTGGCGCGCGGTGTCGATCTCCAGATGGTGCGCCGCGACGGCGAGGACATCGTGATCCGCGCCTCCATCGCCCAGCTGGCCGAAGGGGAGGGCGCGCTGCTGATCTCGTTCCAGGACGTCACCGACGACCGACGCACGGAGCGTGAGCTGGTGCGCACCATG
>JAACVI010000482.1 GCA_009992505.1 Myxococcales bacterium | reverse complement strand
GGCGCAATCGCGGGCATGTCGGTGACCGAGCTGACCCGAGCGATCCATGAGAGCGAGGCAGCGCGCCATGTGCGCGTCTTCGTCTACACACCCAAGGAAGAGCTGCGCCGGGAGGTGCTCGAGGGCGGCGCCTCCGCGCTGGTCGCCGCGCCCGACGCGGAAGGACTGCTGCGCTCCGTGGTCTCGGTCCTGGGCATCGGCCGCTGAGTCACCAACATCTTGGGGCGAGGCGCCAAGGGGCTGCTATTTGGAGGAGATGTCGCATGCCATGGTGCACGACGGCCAACATCTTGGAGCGAAGCGCCAAGGGGCTGCTATAGCGTGCGGCGTGCGATTGCGATTGCGACCACGTCCCATGCGCCCGTCGAGCCTGGCCTTCGCGCTTCTGCTCGGCCTGACTTCCTGGGCATGCTCGGGCTCCGAGCCGGCCGCGCACGAAGGCGCGAGCAGTGCGGCGACCGGAAGCTCGGGCACGGGGATCGGTCCGCACGCCGCGCACCATCAGGGCGCGAGCACGGCGCGAGCCCATGAGGGACAGACGGGGGCCGCTGGGACGCTCGAGGGCGACACGCCCGCCGACGTCGTCGCGCCGAACGCCGACCCGCGCTTCCGCTGCGTGATGCCGGCGTTGCCCATCCCGCGTCCGAGCGAATGCGCCACCGGCAGCGGTTACCCCGAGTGCAAGTGGCAGCTGCCCTCCGCCATCTACTCCGAGCACTCCTGGAGACGCTGGCGCAACACCATCCCGGCCCACCAGTACGCGAGGCCGGCGTTGGTGGCGCTCTTGGTCACGACCGCGCACGAGATGCACCGCCTCGCACCGGAGCAGCCCTTCGTCATCGGTGACCTCGACGCACCCGGTCCGCGACACTCCACCCACGATCATGGCGTGGACGTCGATCTCTACCTCCCGGGCACGCTGATGGTGGAGAACTCCGGCGGCGGAAGCTACGACGACAACTTCGCGGGCAAGAGCCCGGAGGAGGTGGAGCAGCTGCGCGCGCGCGCGCTCCTGCTGGCGGAGATCCTCGCCACCTGCAGCCAGGGCCAGCTGCGCATCTACTACAACGACGAGCTGGTGCGGACGCGCTTTCTGCGGTGGTTCGCCGAACGCGGCTATCACTCGCCCTTCGCCGCGCCGATGATGGGCCACAACCACCTGCACGACTTCCACTTCCACGTCAGCGTGTCGGAGGATCTCCCGCTGCTCCCGAGCGAGCCCTACCGCGAGCCACCGCCCGTCGAGCCCATCGAGGCACCACCGACGGAGGAAGAGATCGCCGCGTCGAACGCACTGAGCAGCCGCAGCGCGTCGCCCCGGCGAGCCACGGACGGAGCGACGCCCGGGCAAGACGAGACGCCCTCCCCGCCGCAGCCCGCGCCCACAGCAGATCCGGGTCGCGAACCGGCCACGGCCGCGCCTGTCCCAGCTCCAGCGCAGGGCGAGAATCCGGCGCCCGGAGGGTAGCCCGCCGGCGCGCTAGTGTCCGGCGGGAAATAAACTGATCGCCTTCCTGCGTCGAGGCGCCCCGCTCGCAAGGCGCGAGGAGCGAGCAT
>JAACVI010000021.1 GCA_009992505.1 Myxococcales bacterium | reverse complement strand
ACGGCTTCGATCGACCGCTGCGCGTGCGCTGTCCCGGCCACCTCGACCCCCTCGAAGCGGATGTGCTCTCCGCTGGCCCCAGCGGCGACTTCTTCATCGACGACAACCTGCCTTGAGCCGATGCCCCCTCGAAACTTTCGCGAACCCAGGAGACCTGAGATGACCCGAGCCCAACAGAACACGCGCCGCACGAGACGCCACCAACGCCTCGAAGGCATGACGCTGGTGGAGATCATGATCGTCGTGATCATCATGGCCTTGATCGCCACCGCCGTCGGTGTGGCCGTGCTGCCGCAGCTGGAGAAGGCGCGCATCAAGTCCACGCGCACGGACGCTCAGACGATCCGCTCCGCGGTGACGATGTACCTCGCGGATCACGCCGGCGAGCGCTGCCCCACGATCGAGGATCTGATCTCGGACGCCGCGCTGGACCGCAACAAGCGCACGACCGACGCCTGGGAGCGCGAGTTCCAGGTCGAGTGCGACGACGGCAACATCAGCGTCGTCTCGGCGGGCCCGGACGGACAGTTCGGCTCCGAGGACGACATTCAGTAACGCCATGTCCCTTTCCGCGCCGACACCGAAGAACACCGAGAGCCCGCGCCGCAGGCGTGCGTCCGGTCGCCGACGGGGCTTCACCCTGATCGAGATCATGGTGGTCATCGTGTTGATGGCGCTGTTCGCAGGGGGCGCGACCATCGGGCTGCGCGCGCTGACGAAGAGCCGCCTGCGTCAGGCGTGCATGACCCTCGTGGCCGCGAGCCGCTACTCCTACGATCGGGCGATCATCCAGAGCAGCACGACGCGCATCGCGCTCGACCTCGACCAAGGAACGATCGCCATCGAAGAGGCGCCGGGTTTCGTCACGCTGGCGGCGAACGACGACGCGCGCCGCGCGAACACGGACGAGACGGACGGGGACCACGCCGCGGTCGATCCCTGGGCCGCGGCGCGGGCGCGGCTGGAGAACACGCAGGCTCCGACCCTGGGGCGCTCGCCCTTCGGTCCGATCGTAGGCAACGGCGGGACGCCGCTGCGCCAGTACCAAGCGCGTCCGCTGAACGACGGCATTCGCGTGGTGCGCGTGATCACCCCGCACGAGATCGATCCTCGCGAGTCGGGGACGGCGTCGATCTACTTCTTCCCTGGCGGGCTGGGTGAACACGCCGTGATCCAGCTCGCGGATCCGAGCGACACCGTCTACTCGGTGGAGATTCAGGCGCTCACGGGTCGCGCCATCGTGCACGACTTCGCCTTCGAGCCCGAGGAGCTGTCCGACGAGGACGTCGACGAGCTGAGGGATCCCGGATGAGGCGCGCGGGCTTCACGCTGATCGAGGTGATGGTCGCGATCGCGATCCTGGCCATCTCGCTCACGGCGATCTTCGCCAGTGAGGCGGGCGCGATCCAGGCCGGCAGTCGCGCGCGCATGACGACCACTGCGACCTTCCTCGCGCGCTGCAAGATGGGCGAGGTGCTGGAGCAGGTGGCCAGCGAAGGCCTGCCCGCCATCGACGACGAGGTGCGCGACGACTGCTGCGATGGCGCGGAGATGGAGGGCTTCACCTGCGTCACCAACATCGACCGCATCGTGCTGCCGGACGACTTCGGCGCGGACCAAGGGGGCGAGGGAGGCGACGACCCCCTCGCCGCGCTCACGGGAGGCGGAGACGATCCCGCCGCGGCCATCGACTCCGTGCTCGGAGGCGGTGTGGACACCGGCGGATTCGGCGACCTCGCCATGAGCCTCGCCCTGCCCGTGATCAAGCCCGCGATCGAGGAGCAGGTTCGCCGCGCCACGGTGCACGTGAAGTGGCGCATCGGGAATCGTGATCGAGAGCAGACGGTGACGCGCTTCCTCGTGGCCGAGCAGCCGCCCGCGCCGCCGGAGCCGCCGCCATGAACCGTCGTCGCCGCTCTCGCGCAGGCATCACGCTGATAGAGGCGATGATCGCCATCACCATCCTGACCATGGTCACCACGTTGGTCTGGGGTGGCTTCTCGCAAACCGCGCGCAACAAGGCGCGCGTGGAGGCGGACCTCGACCGCATGCAGGAGGTGCGCGTCACGCTCAACCGCATGGTGCGCGAGCTGGGCCAGGCCTACATCTCGGCGCAGCAGAACCCCGACGCCGCGCTGCAGACCGTCAAGACCGCCTTCGTCGGCGTCGATCACGGCGACCGGGACCGCATCGACTTCACCTCGTTCTCCCATCGACGTCTGCAACGCAACGCCCACGAGTCGGATCAGAACGAGCTCAGCTACTTCATCGCTAGTGATCCCGATCCGGATCATCACGGCCAGCGCGTGCTCGCGCGGCGTGAGCAGAACCGCATCGACGACGACCCTCGACACGGCGGCCACGTGCAGATCCTGGCCCACGACGTGGTCGGGTTCGATCTCCAATATCTCGACCCCGAGAGCGGCGAGTGGCTTCGAACCTGGGACACGACCCAGGGCGCGATGCAGCCGAACCGTCTGCCTTCGCAGGTGAAGATCCTGCTGACCATGCGCGATGCGCGCCACCATGGACGCACGCTGACCTATGGCACGCGCGCCGAGATCCGTCTGGTCTGGGGCCTCAACCACGCGACGTACAACCCATGAGCGCCGCGACCACGATGCCCGCTTCGCAACGCGCTCCTCGACGTCGTCTGCGCCTCGTTGGCTCGGCGGGCTCGCGGCGTCACGGGAGACACGCATCCCCGGAGCGGGGCAAGCGCCAGCGCGGCATCGCCCTCGTGGTCGCCATCACGACCGTCGCCATCTTGAGCGCGATGCTGGCGGAGATGCACGAAGCGACCAGCACCGCCTTCGCCGTCTCCATGGCCGAGCGCGACCGGCTGCAGGCGGAGTACATGGCGGACAGCGGCCTGGATCTGACGCGCCTGCTCGTGGCCGGTGAGCCGCGCATCCGTCAGCTCGTCACGCCCATGTATCAGATGCTGATCGGCCGACCGCCGCCGACTCTGCCGGTGTGGAACCTGGCCGACTCGATCCTCGCGCCCTTCTGCCATCGGCCCGGCATGGGTCAGTCGCCGGCCGAGGGCGAGGATGCGCAAGAAGGCGCGACCTTCGACGCCTTCTCCAGCGCCCAGGGACTCCAGGACCTGCCGGGCACTTGCACGATCGTGTCGGTGGCCGAGAACAGCAAGATCAACATCAACGATCCGCTCTACCTCGACGGAGATCGGGCGCGTCGCTCCATCGCCATGCAGCTCTTCGCGCTCATGGGCGGCTACCAATCGCCGAGCCCCTACGATCCGCTGTTCCAGAGCGAGGACGCCGACGGTCAGTTCACCTCGCGGCAGGATGTGGTCTCCAGCATCCTGGACTGGTGGGACCCCGACACGGAGCGCTCGAGCTTCGATCCGGGCGCCGCGACCGTGACCAGCGCGGGCAGTGAGGACGACCTCTACCAACGCCTCGACGAGCCCTACAAGATCAAGAACGCGCCCTTCGATTCGCTCGAGGAGCTGCGGCTCGTGCGCGGTATCGGAGACGACTTCTCGGCCACCTTCGTCGAGCCCCAGCCCCACGATCCGGTCTCACGCGTGCTGACCATCTACGGCTCGGGCGCCGTGAACCCGAACGAGGCACCTCCGGCGGTGCTGCTGGCGCGCGTCTGCTCCTACGTGGACGACCAACCACTGTGCACGGATCCCGGCGAGGCCGCGAAGTTCATTCAGCTGCTCTCCACCGTGCGCGCGATGATCCCCATCCCCTTCTTCACGCGCTCTGCGGACTTCCTCACGTTCCTCGAGGGGCGCGGCGGCGCGCAGGATCTCTACCCGATGCTGGTGGGCTACCTGGGTCCGGACAGCCCGCTGCTCTTCCGCCCCATCACCGTGCCCGCGGACAAGCGCCGGGACATGGAGGGCTCCTTCGTGACCGGCGCGCGCATCATCGATGTGCAGGTGACGGGCCAGGTCGGGCGCAGTTCGGTCACCCTCGACGCCATCCTCAACTTCCACGATCGCTGGACCCCACCGCCGCCGAACGCGGGGCGCATGCCGGGGCTCGGCATCTTCCACCACTTCCGCATCGACTGAGCGGATCGAGAGAGCATGGCCAGAATACTCGGACTCGACATCGGAGAAGACGCCGTTCGCGGCGTGCTGCTTCGCACCCAGCTCCGCAGAACGGAGCCCGTGGCCTACCTGTCGGCACCACGCTTCCCCGGAGCATCACCGGCCGAGCGCGCGGACAGCTTGCGCGAAGCGGTGCAGGAGGTCCTGCGCGGCTGCGGTCGACCGCCCGATGGCATCGTCGCGGACCTCGACGGGCGTGAGGCGTCGATGCGTCGGCTGAGCATTCCCGTCGGTGCCGCCAAGCGTGCCGCGGACATCGTGCCCTTCGAGCTCGAGCCGCTCCTGCCGCTGGACGCCGAGGACGCCGTGATCGACTACCAGCCCATCTCCGTGGTCGACGGTGAGCTCGAGCTGTTGGCGGTGGCCGCGCCGCGCGCGCGAGTCGCCGAGCGATTGGCGGAGCTCTCGGACGCCGGCGCGACGCCCAAGCATCTCTTGGTGGGTGCGGCCTGCCTCGAGGGGCTCGTGCCCTTCTTGCCACAGCTGGAGGAGCAGGGGCCGGTGATCGTGGTCGAGATCCGCAGCGACCGGACCGAGGTCCTGATGCTGCGAGCCGGCCATGCGGCGCTCTCTCGCACGCTCGGGCACGGACTCGCGGACGTCGCGGGAGGACACAGGAGCGCGCTCGAGGCCGACCTGAAGCGTTCCATGGCGGCCCACATGGGCTCCGGTGCGGAGCGCCCGACCCATGCCTACCTGCTGGGCGGCGCGGCGCTCTTGCCCGGCGCGGTCGAGTGGCTGGGCGGCGTGCTCGGCACGGAGACGAGCGTGCCCGACCTGCCCGATCTCCCCGGCGCGGTCTATCCCGACTCGATCCACTTCGCCCACGCCCTGGCCCTGGCCGGCCGGGCCGCGCAGAAGGGCAAGCGCATCGACCTGCGTCGGGGCGAATTCGCGCCAGCCAAGGCCGCGGGCGCCCTGCGCGCACACACGGCGCTGTTGGCGGTCTGCGCTCTGAGCGTGGTCCTCAGCCTCGGCTTCTCGGTCTGGGCGCGCTACTCGACGTTGAGCGCCGAGCACGATCGCCTCGGGGCTCAACTCGGAGAGATCACGGAGCGCTACTTCGACGTGCGCACGGAGAGCGCCGCGCGTGCGCGGGAGTTGCTCGAGAGCGGCGCCGCCGGCGCGGATCCGCTTCCCCACTTCGACGCCTGGGACGTGCTCGACGCCGTCAGCCAGGCCATCCCGCCCGACATCACGCACGACACGCGGCGCCTCGACATCGAACTCGACGACGAAGCGCACGAGGGCCAGCTGCGCGTCGAAGGGACGGTGGAGTCCATCGCCCAACGCGACACCATCGCCGACGCCCTGGCGGAGCAGGAGTGCTTCCAGGAGATCAACCGCGGACCCACGTCTCCCGGGACGGGCAACGTCGGATTGAACTACCGCCTGGAGGTCGACATTCGCTGCCCCGGTGAACCGGCCCCCACCAAGAACCGCAGAGGAACGAGGACCCGTTGAGAATCGCTGATCTGACCGACGGCGCGCGACGCGCCTACGAGAACCTCAACGAGCGCGAGCGGCAGCTCGTCACCGCTCTGGGCGGCGTGCTGGCCGTGCTGATCGTGGGCGTGCCCTTCTACCTCCTCACCACCTCGGTCTCGAACCTCGAGGACGAGAATCAGGAGGTCCGGGTCGTGCTGCGCGAGCTGGGTCAAGCGCGTGGACGCCTCGAAGGCCGAGAGGCCGCGCGCGAGGCCGCCGCGCGTCGCTATCACACCCCGGCGCCACCTCTGGGTAGCTTCCTGGAGGCCAAGGCCGGGTTGCAGGAGCTGACGCTGCGGGAGGTGACGGACCAGCCCGAGAAGGTGATCGGCGACTTCCGCAGACGCGAGCTGCGCGCGACCTTGCCCAACGTGGGTCTGCGCGCCGTCGTGCGCATGCTGACCGAGATCGAGAACAGCCCCTTCCCCGTGGCGGTGAATCGGCTGCAGTTCGAGCATTTCCGCAGCGGGGATCAGTACAACGTGAAGGTGGGGCTGATCGCCTACCAGACCGAGGGCGCGACCGCCGCGGCGAGCGATCCCACACGCGCACGCGACGCCCATCGCGCGGGGCCACCGTCTCCATGAGCCGTCTGCCGAGACTCCTCCGCACGATCGCGCCCTGGGTCGGCTATCCCTTCGCCTTCCTGTGCGCGTTCCTCTTCTTCGCCTATCTCACCTTCCCCTACGACCGGGTGCGGGACTGGCTCGTGCAAGAGGTCGAGCAGCCGGCGGACGCGACGGGGCGACGCCACGCGAGCGGGCTCGAGCTCGAGGTCGTCGACCTGTCGCCTTCTTGGCTGACGGGCGTGGACGCCACGGGCGTGCGCCTGGTGCAGCGCCCGACGGATCCCGACGATCACGCGATGGAGATGATCCTCGACCACGTGCACGCCCGCGCCTCGCTGCTCTCCCTGCTCATGGGTGACGCCGACCTCAGCTACGAGGCCGAGCTGGCGGGAGGCACGATCGAGGGCGAGTACGCCGACTCGGATGGCACGCTGCACGTCACCGCGGACCTGAGTGGTCTGCAGCTCAGGCGCATCGGCCTGTTGCGCGGAACTGTGGGCATCCCCGTGACCGGCACGGCCAGCGGCCACGTCGACCTGACCTTGGCGGAAGAAGTCAGTCAGACCGCGGGAGAGATCCAGCTGAACATCGCCGACCTCCGCCTGGGCGACGGTCACGCGAAGCTGGCGCTGCCGGGCATGGGCGACGGACTCACCATCGACGAGGTGCACGCGGGGGATCTCGCCGTGACCGTCCACGCCACCAACGGCTTGGCGCAGATCGAGCGCCTCAGCGCCCACGGGGCGGACGCCGAGCTCGACGGTTCGGGCACGCTGCAGCTGTTGCGCCCCATGCGCATGTCTCGGCTCGACCTGATGCTGCGCCTGCACTTCCTGGACGCCTACAAGGAGAAGAGCGACCGCACGCGAGCGCTCTTCTCGCTGCTGGAGCTGAACCCAGCCATGCGCCCCGCGCGCACGAGCGACGGCGCGCTGCAGTATCGGGTGACAGGCTCCCTGGGCTCGCGCATCAGCGCCACGGCCGCGGGTCGCGCGCCCGCGCCGGGCATGCGTGCGCGGGCACCGGGCGCCAACACGCCCACGCCCATGCGTTGAGCGTCAGCAAGCCTCCCCTCCGCTGGGGGATTCACCTCGCTTGCGGCGCGCGCAGGCTTCGATATGCTGACCGACGTGTCCACCATTCCAGGCTCCGTCGCCGAGCTCGCGCAGGCATTCGTTGGCATTCCGCTGAGCGTCGTGTTCGCCGACGGCGAGGAGATGGAAGCCTTGTCTCCCGAGAACGTGTCGCCCGACGCGCCTGGCACGCTGACCTTGGAGGCGCCGGTCGCCTGGAGTGACTCGGACGCCTACCTCGTGCTGCCATCCGACATCGGCATGGAGATCGTGGACATCCTCGCCGACTCGGACCGCGAGCTGCTGGGCGAGGCCATGCGCGACGGGCTGCTGGTGCTGGGCGAGCTGAGCCTCGAGGACGACGCACCCCAGCTCCGCGTGGAGGCCGCCATCAGCCCGCGCCTGGCGCTGGCGGAGGAGCCCGACTTCGCGGCCACGGTCGCCGTGGGCGGAGGCGGCGATCCGCTGCCCGCGATCAACAGGCTGGCGCACCTGCAGGTGACCGTGCTGAGCTCCCTGGTCGACGACGAGGCCCTGGAGAAGATGCTGCGCCGGCGGGAGTTCGCGGGCGCGTCCTGGCGCGTCCCAGCCGATCTTCGCGAGCGCCTGGGCAGCGTGTCCCCGACCTACGCCTGGTCCAAGCGCCAGACGGACGGATCCGTGGGCGTGGAGTTCG
>JAACVI010000490.1 GCA_009992505.1 Myxococcales bacterium | reverse complement strand
CACTTCCTCGTGAACGACGTGTTCATGGCCTTCTTCTTCGGCATCGCGACCAAGGAGATCGTGGAGTCCGTGCTGCCCGGCGGCGCGCTGAACCCGCCCAAGAAGGCGGTGAATCCTCTGCTCGGCACGCTCGGAGGCGTGCTCGGACCCATCGCCGTCTACCTCAGCTGGTCGTTCCTGCGCGGCGACACCACCATCCTCCATGGCTGGGGCATTCCGACCGCCACCGACATCGCGCTGGCCTGGTTGGCCGCGCGCATGGTCTTCGGTAAGGGCCACCCCGCGGTCGCCTTCCTGCTGCTCCTGGCCGTGGCGGACGACGCCCTCGGCCTGGGCATCATCGCGGTCTTCTATCCCGATCCCGCGCATCCGGTTCAGCCCCTGTGGCTGCTCGGTGTGGCCGGCGCCATGGCCGCGACCTACGGCATGAACAAGGCGGCCGTGAAGAACTTCTGGCCCTACCTGATCGGGCCCGGCGTGCTCTCCTGGTACGCGCTCGACTCGGCGCATCTGCACCCGGCGCTGGCCTTGGTGGCGATCATCCCGTTCATGCCCCACGAGGAGCGCGACGAGGGTCTGTTCGCGGAGGAGCACAGCACCACCGTGCACACGGACGCGCTCAACCGCTTCGAGCACACGTTCAAGCTGCCGGTGGACTTCGGGCTCTTCGCCTTCGGCATCGCCAACGCCGGCGTCGCCTTCTCGAGCATCGGCGAGGCGACCTATGGCGTGTTCCTCGCGCTCTTGCTCGGCAAGACCTTCGGCATCTTCAGCTTCGCCATGATCGGCGACAAGCTCGGCTTCTCGCTGCCTGCCGGCATGAACGCGCGCAGCCTCTTCGTCGCGGGCATGGTCGGGGGCCTCGGGCTCACGGTCGCGCTCTTCGTCGCGGGCGTCGCCTTCACCGATCCCGCGCTCCAGGGCGCGGCCAAGATGGGCGCCTTGGGCAGCGCCTTCATCGCACCGCTGGCCTTCATCGCCGGCAAGCTGCTCAACGTGAAGAAGCTGGCCGAGCCCCGCGCGGACGACAGCGTCGACGCGGCGACCGCCACGGCCGCGACCGCCAACGGCTGAGCGCTCGGGTTCAGACCATCTGCTGAAGGCCGCGCTTGAGCGAATACTCCGCGCGAAAACCGAGCTCGGCGGCGGCGGCGGCGACGATGGCGCAGGAGTGGCGAATCTCCCCACCACGCGCCTCCGCGTGCTGGACCATGCCCGTGGCGCCCGTGACCTCGAGCACGGCGGCCGCGAGCTCGTTCACCGAGGTGCCCGCGCCCGTGCCGACGTTCAACGGACCTGTCACCTCGGGCGTGGAGAAGAGCGCGAGCTCAATCGCGCGCACGACGTCGCCCACGTAGACGAAGTCGCGCGTCTGCTCGCCATCGCCGTAGACCGTCAGCCCGAGCCCGGCGCGGGCGCGCTGGAAGAAGATCGAGATCACGCCGGAGTAAGGGCTCGAGGCGTCCTGACGCGGACCGAAGACGTTGAGGAAGCGCAGGCTCGTCGTCGGCACGCCATGCACGTCGGCGTAGAGCGCGAGGTAGCGCTCGCTGGCCCGCTTGTGGATGCCGTAGGGCGAGATCGGCGCGCAGGGTGCGTCCTCGGGTGTCGGCACCTGGGCCACGTCGCCGTAGACCGCCGCCGATGACGCGAGCACGACCTTGCGCGCCGCGACGTGCTTGGCCCACTCGAGGACGTGCAAGGTGCCGCCAGCGTTCACGCGCAGGTCCTCCAGCGGATCCTCGATGGAAGCGACCACGGAGACCTTGGCCGCCAGATGTGCGACGCGCGTGATCGGGCTCGCCTGGTGCGCAACGGCGAGCACGCAGTCGAGATTCGACGCCACATCCGCCTCGATCACCTCGAGCTCGGGGCGACCCTCGTGATGAGCAAGGTTGGCGCGCTTGCCGCTGCTGAAGTCGTCCAGAACGACCACGCGATGGCCGGACGCCAAGAGGCGATCGACGAGG
>JAACVI010000489.1 GCA_009992505.1 Myxococcales bacterium | reverse complement strand
AGTCGCCCGCGAGGTGGCCGTAGTTGTCGTTGACCAGCTTGAAGTGGTCGATGTCGAACATCAGCAGCGACAGCGGTCGCTGGTGGCGCCGCGCGCGAGGGATCTCCTTCTCGAGGGTCTCCATCAGGAAGCGCTTGTTGTTCACGCCCGTGAGCCCGTCCACGATCGTCATCCGGTAGATGGTCTCATGGTACTGCGCTTCCATGTCCGAGCCGGACAGGTACTTGAGGATCGTGTCGCCGACCTTCACCTGATCGCCACGCCGGAGCTGACTCTCGGTGACGAGGTTGTCGTTGACGTAGGTGCCATTCGTG
The DNA here is from genome assembly GCA_009992505.1 of Myxococcales bacterium. Classification (GTDB taxonomy): domain Bacteria; phylum Myxococcota_A; class Polyangia; order Polyangiales; family Houyiibacteriaceae; genus JAADHO01. Next base: position 1,287 of record JAACVI010000489.1, on the reverse strand, counting down.
GAGCCCATGTCGCAGACGAAGAAGCCGGAGCCTCGCTGCTCGATGCGACAGTGGCTACGCGAGACCGAGTCGTTCTCGAGCATCAGCGAGTTGTCGGAGCCGCGCCCGATGGTCAGCGGCTGGCGCCCCAGAAGATGCCGCTTGCCGAACTGCCGAGCATCCGAGGAGTAGATGATGACGACGCAGTCTTGGCCCTTCCGCGCGGGGATCTTCAGATCCTCGAGGGGAGTGATGCGGGTTTTGATATCGGAATCCACGCGAGACGTGCTGCCCAGCAGAGGGTACGAGTAGCCATCAGGGTAGAAGACCCCCACCCCCTACGTCAAGCGAGGGCCCCCGCCTAGAATGTGAGGATTCTCGGTAGGATACGAACCTACACCGTGGAGGCGGCGACCCGCCGGCAGCGACCCCGCCTGCCTCTGACCCTCGCGGATATCGCCGCCTCGAGTCCACACGGGCGCGGACGGCGGGCTCGTCTTCGTGGTAGGAGAGGGAGTGTCCAGCGCTGTCTACCTCGCCGTCGCGGGTTCCATCGGGTCGGGCAAGACCACACTGACTCACCGGCTCGAGGAGCGGCTCGGGTTCCGCGGGCTGTACGAGAGCACGGCGGACAACCCCTACCTCGAAGACTTCTACGCCGACATGCCGCGCTGGGCGCTGCCTCTGCAGCTGCGCTTTCTGGCCATCCGCGCGGTCCAGGTGCGCGAGGCGGCCGTGCACGGTGTGTCCGTGGTCCAGGATCGCACCTGCTACGAGGACGCGGAGATCTTCGCGGCCCACCTGCACGCCCGCGGCGACATGGACGACCGCGACTGGGAGACCTACGGCCTAGTGACGCGGCCCCTGCTCGACCACCTGCCGGCGCCCGACCTGCTCGTCTACCTGCATCGCAGCCCGAACGACTGCCGTCGTCAGATCCAGGCGCGGGGTCGCGACTACGAGCAGTCCTTGCCCGACGGCTACCTCGAGGAGCTGGGAGAACGCTACGAGCGGTTCTTCGAAGGCTACGCGCGCGGTCAGAAGCTGATGGTCGAGGGCGAGGGCAACGACTTCCTCCACTCGGAGGCGGATCTCGACGCCCTCGTGGCCCGCGTCGCGGACGCGCTGCCCCAGAGGCAATGGCTGTTCTAGCGACTTGCCTCCGGGTCACGTCGAGGCTAGGCGCCGGGCCTGTGTGGTGTAGACTCTCCCGGCGCTTGTCGGAGCGCACCCATCCCTGACCATGCCCGATTCGAGTAGCCACGAGATACCCCGTCTCCTCGTCGTCGACGACGAGCAAGTGATCCG
>JAACVI010000488.1:1625-1991 GCA_009992505.1 Myxococcales bacterium | reverse complement strand
GGCGCGCACACCGTGCGCCACATCGCCCGTGCGCATGTAGGCTCGTCCCAGCTCCTTCTGCACGCGCGCGCGGTCTGGCATCAGCCGAGCGGCCTGCTCGAACTGCGCGATGGCGCCCTGCAGATCGTTGGCCAGGAATCGTCGGCGAGCCTCGGCGTAGGCCCGCTCTCCCGGAGACACCGTCTCCACCACGTTGGCGGGTGGCGTATCCGAGACCGCGACGTGCGCGTCGGGCGGATGCGTCCTGAGGGGTCGCGCCTTGCTTCCGACGTGGGGATGGATCGCGCCGTGCACGTCTCGATCGCCGGCGTCGGCGACTCGCGCGTCCACGACCCCGCCCGCGTCCCTCGGCCGGCCCGCGTCGCT
>JAACVI010000488.1:0-1574 GCA_009992505.1 Myxococcales bacterium | reverse complement strand
AGCCGTGGCCCGGGCCGGACGGAGGGCATGTGGGCCGTGCTCCCGGTGCGCATGGACGCCGTCGGATCGCCGCGGGTCGTGCCGAGCGGCGCGTCCGCTGCCTCGCCCAGAGCGGCCACGGCTCGGTCGAGCGCGTGCTTCATGTCCTCCGCGCTGGCGTAGCGTCGACGTCGATCCTTGCGCAGCGCCTTCTCGCACACGTGGGCGAGCGCCGCCGGGATGTTCAGATCCGGGCGCGCGCGACGTGGTGGCACCAGCGGCTCGGTCAGATGCTTGGTGATGATGCCCAGCGCGGAGTCCGCGGTGAAGGGCACCTGGCCGGTGATGAGCTGGTAGAGCATCGCGCCCGCCGCGTAGAGGTCGGCCCGCACGTCGAGCACTTCCCCTCGCGCCTGCTCGGGCGCCATGTACTCGGGCGTGCCGCAGACGAAGCCCGTCATGGTGATAGCCGAGCCGCCCTCGGCTTCGGGGATCTTGGCGATGCCGAAGTCGCAGACCTTCACCACCTCGCGGCCGGCGTGGTCCTCGACGACCATCACGTTCTCGGGCTTCAGGTCGCGGTGGATGATGCCGGCGGCATGCGCGGCGGCGAGGGCGTCGAGCACCTCGCCCATCACACGGCCGATGCGCCGCGGCGTCAGCGGAGACTCCTCTTCGATCACCTCGAGCAGGTCAGGGCCGTCGAGCAGCTCCATCGCGATGTAGAGCCTGCCGTCCTCGTCCGCGCCGAAGTCGATGACCTGCATCGAGTTGGGGTGCGAGAGCCGACTCGCCGCGCGCGCCTCGCGGTGGAAGCGCTTGATCACCTTGGGATCGCGAGCGAGGTGAGGGTGCAGCACCTTAATCGCCACGTCCTTCTCGAGGCTCTCCTGTCGCGCGGCGTACACCCGCCCCATGGCGCCTTCGCCGATCCACTCGTCGATGCGGTACTTGCCGTCGACGACGGTGCCGACCATGGGGTCGGGCGCATCGACGTCCTCGTCCCCCTCGGGGGCGAGCGCTACGCCGCAGGAGCGACAGACCTCCTGTTCGGGGAGGACCTTCGCACTGCATTCGGGGCAGGTCGCCATGCTCGCGCGCCAGCATACGCAATCGCGCCTCGGGTCACCAACCGGCACTGATTCGGCAGGGTCGCCTGCCTTCGGGGTGCCGCTCGCGACGGGGCGCAGCCGGCCCTATCGGCCGAGGGCGCTTTGCTTGCTTGACCCCCGACGGCACAGGCCTCTATTCTCCGCTCGTTCCGCGCCGAATCCATCGGCGCGAGAGGCGTGCCGAGCGGCTCGGTACGCACGCCGCATGACGCGGTGAGGAGGCCCACGGTGATCGTTTGTCCCCGCTGCGACAAGGAGAACCAGGATCATTACAAGTTCTGCCTCGGATGTGGGGCGGAGCTTCCGCGTGATGCTGCCAAGGCGCCCGAGGGGTTCACGGCTCCGACGCCGCCCGCCGGTGTGCCGATCGCGGCGCCGCCCGCGGCCCAGTTCGGCGGTGCCGCTGCCCCGGCTCCCGTAGCCGCCCCGCCCCAATTCGGCGGCGCTGCTGCGGTCCCCTCCTTTGGTGGAGCCCCCGTCGCG
>JAACVI010000020.1 GCA_009992505.1 Myxococcales bacterium | reverse complement strand
CTGGGTGGCCTGCGGCATGATGCTCGGAGCCGTCGTGAGCGGGTAGAGCGTGCTCATCGACTTCGCCAGGACCTCCGTCGCGGTCGCGATGCCCGGGTGGTCCCCCACGTCCTGCAGCAGCGCGAGGGTCTGGCTCAAGAAACCCAAGGAGGCCTTCACACAGGCCTTGCCGTCACGCTCGCTCGAAGCGTGCTCCGCCTCGAACAGACCGCCGACAGCTCGGGCGATGTTCTGCGCCACCGACAACACCTCGTCGGGGATGTTGGGGTCTTGCTGCAACGCGGCGAGGGCCTTTCCGAGTCCCTCACGCGCCGTCTTGGCTTGGGCTGCTCCCGAGTAGGTCAATTCAGCTCCTCCAGGGCACGCATGAGCGGCCAAAGTGCATGGATCATAGTCTCCCAGACCCGCGATTCAAAGCTTCTTCGAGAACACGACCCGGGACCGGCCGCGGCCCGCGTAGTCCGCGGCCTCTTCCACGTGGAAGCCGAGCGCCTGGTGGAAGTGAATCGAGCCCTCGTTGCCGACGTTGGTGATGGCCTTGATGCGCTCGGCGCCCACCGCGCGACAGCGTCCGATGAAGTGCTCGTACAGGGCCTTGCCCACGCCCAAGCGACGGTGATCGGGCTCGATGCCCACGAGGTGCACGTAGCCGCAGGGAGGATGGGTCGGCGCGACGAAGCCGAGCAAGAAGCCCACGAGTTCACCCTCGTCTTCGGCGATCAGCGCCTGGTCCCCGAGCTCGTAGAAGAAGACGGGATGTGCGCGTTCGCCCGACGGACCTCCCCACCAGGAGTCCAGTACGGACACGACTTGGTCGAAGTCTGCCTTGGTGATGCCTCGGATCTCCATCGGACCCCCTTGAGCTCGTGGTTGGTCGAACGACCCCGGCCGACTACCATGGCGGGTGGGATTTCGCACCCCGCCTGCGCGTCACTGCAGCTGGGGCGCCGGGTCGACCCGTCCGAAGCGCTCTTCGTAGCGCGCGATGGATTCGCCCAGGGCGTGATGGAAACGCTTGGCGTGCGACGGCGACAGGATGATGCGCGAGAGCAGCCAACCCACTTGCCCTTGGGCGAAGGCGAAGTCGACGATGAATGCGTCGTGGCTGCTGGCCACCTGCGCCAGGTTCGCGAAGCGTCCCTGGGCCGCCTCGTCCGAGGCCTTGATCGTGAGCTGGGGCGGTGTCTGATCTTGGGTCATGCCCGCACGATACCAGCTGCGTGGCCCGGCGCTCGTCGCCAGATCGCACGTGGGAGGTTCGGCCATCGGCTGCTAGGATGCGCTGCCCATGGCGGATGCCCCAGACTCCGACGCCCCGCTGCTCTTCTGTCCCTTCTGCCGCGAATGCTACGAGGGCGAGCAGACGTGTCCCGAGCACGAGCTCCCGCTGGTGCCCTTCGATCGCCTGCCCGAGGCGCGTCGTCGCGGCATCCCCGCCGAGCACGACGCCCTCGCGCTCTTCGAGCCGCGCTTCGGTCGCGCCGTGGTCTTCCTGGGGGCCATGGCCATGCTGTTGGGCTTCTTCGGCACCTTCGCCAGCAGTGAAAGGGCCGCTGGGGTCGCCTCGTCCACCGGGCTTCAACTCGCGTCCACGGTGGCCTTGAACCTCTGGTTCTTGCCCATGGTCGCGGGAGGGCTGGTCTCGATCCTCGCGCGACGGCGCACTCCCGCATCCCTGCGCAGCGCGCGCCTGGCGCTGGCGCTGCTCGGCGCCATGGGCGCCATGGCCGTGGCCTACAGCTTCTTCCGCATCCACGTCTCCGCCGCGCACCTGGCCCAACAGACCCACCAGACCGTCACGGTCTCGCTCGGCTGGGGCGCGTGGCTGGCTCTGGCCGGCGTCGTGATCGCATTCGTCGGCGGCCTGCGCGTGGGTCGACCGCCCGCGGGTCGAGTCTAGGCCTGAGCCGCAGCGGCGGTCTTGGCGTCGTCTTCGCCCTGACGAACGGTCTCGAGGAAGGCCCGCTCGAGCGTTCGCCTCAGAGGCGCGAGGTGGCGAAGCTGAATCCCCGCGTCGTAGGCCACGCGCAGAATCAGGTTGGCATCCTGGCCATCAGGCACGCGCACTTCGAGGCCACCGCGCTCGACCTGCACCACGCAACGCGCCAGCTCGAGTGGCGAGCGCAGCGCATCCGGACGACCCTTCACGCGCACCTCGAAGGTGCCTTCGCGCTCCGACACCAGCGACGCGAGGTCACCAGAGTAGAGCAGGCGCCCAGCGGCGATCACCAGCACCTGATCGCAGACCTTCTCGACGTCCGGGAGGATGTGCGTCGAGAGCAGGACGTGGGCGCCCGTGCGGCGTGGAATGTCGAGCACGAGTTCGAGCATCTCGTCGCGTCCGCGGGGATCGAGGCCGCTCGTGGGCTCGTCGAGCAACAAGAGCTTCGGGTCACCGACCAGCGCCTGCGCCAGGCGCGCGCGCTGCTTCATGCCGGTGGAGAAGGATCCCAGGCGACGGTAGCGGGCCTCGCCCAGGCCGCAGTAGTGCAGCACCTGATGCGCGCGGCCCACGGCCTCGGTGCGGGGCAAGCCGCAGAGCTCCGCGGCGAAGGTGGCGAACTCGAGCGCGGTGAGCTCGGGCAAGACCGAGTCGCCTTCGGGCATGTAGCCGATCAGGGCGCGCACCTCGAAGGGCTCGCGCGCCACGTCGTGGCCAAAGACCTTCACCGTGCCACGCTCCGGCCGCACCAGCCCGAGCAGCGTCTTCAGCAGCGTGCTCTTGCCCGCGCCGTTGGGGCCGAGCAGGCCGACGCGGCCACCGCTGAGCGTGAGGTCGACATCGCTCAGCGCGCGCAGCTCGCCGTAGCGCACTTCGACGTTTTCGAGTTCGAGCAGGGGAGGGGGCGAATCGGTCATGGCGCCCGGTCATAGCACGTGTCCGCGCGGACCGGGATGGGCTCATGCCTTGGGCGGCTCGCTGGGCCGATAGATGTATCCCTGGTGCTGGAACACGCAGATGCGGTCGCGTCCGTCGTCCTTGGCCTGATACAGCGCGCGGTCGGCCGCCTTGAGCAGCTCGTCCTTCGTGCGCACGTCGCGGCTCGGATAGAGCGCGACGCCCGCCGAGAGCGTGACGCGGATCTCCACGCCCGAAGCGTCGCGCACGGGCTGCTCGCGCATGGCTCGCCAGACGCGATCCGAGACCGTCAGCGCGCCCGAGAAGTGCGTGCTCGGCAGGATGAGCAGGAATTCCTCGCCACCATAGCGCGCCACCACGTCGATCTCGCGCACCCCGCCGAGCAGGCGCACGGCCACCTCGCGCAGCACGGTGTCGCCCACGTCGTGGCCGTGGCCGTCGTTGACGCGCTTGAAGTGGTCGAGGTCGATCATCACGCACGCGAGCGGATCCTTGTAGCGCTCCGCGCGCTTGAACTCCTCGCCCAGGCGCGTGGTCAGGTAGCGGTAGTTATACAGCCCGGTCAGCTCGTCCCGAACCGACAGCTCCTCGAGCCGCTCGCGCGCCGCGCGCACGTCGTCGTGCATCTTCTTGATGCGCAGCATGCCGTGGACGCGCGCCAACAGCTCGCGCTCGTCGAAGGGCTTGCCGAGGTAGTCGTCCGCGCCGATGCGCAGGCCCTCCACGCGGCTCTTGGGGTCGGCCTTCGCCGTCAGCAGGATCACGGGGAGGAAGGTCTCCTGCGTCATCGACTTGATCAGGCGGCAGCAGTCGATGCCGTCGAGGCCCGGCATCATCACGTCCAGCAAGACCAGATCGACCTCGCCGCCCCGGGCGATCTCGAGCGCCTCGCGTCCATCGGGCGCGGTGCGCACGTCCATGCCGTTGCCGCGCAGCAATCCGCCCACGTACTCACGTGTCACTCGATCGTCGTCGGCCACCAGAATGCGGGCGGGGGAAGTGTGTCCAGGCACGTGGGGAGCATACACGGCTTCCGCCGTCGATTCCGCTCCCTTGCTTCAGCACGGTGTTCTGGCGAAGCCTTTGGGCCGGGAACGGGCTATGGTCCTGGCGATGAGTCTCTTCGATCGCGTCGGGCGCTTCCTGGATGACGTCGTCCTCCTGCCCGACGAGACCCGCAAGAGCCTCGATGCGGCGGATCAGGCCGTGAGGGATGGTCTCTGGCCCGAGGCCGAGGCGCTGTACGCGGACGTGCTGGACACGCGTCCGTCCTTGCTTCGTGCGAGGGTCGGTCTGGCGCGCGTGTTGGCGCAGACGGGGCGCATCTCGGAGGCACGTGCGGCGCTCGATCTCGCGAGGCGCGAAGCGCCCGACGACGCGCGGGTGGCGACGCTCGCGGCCGAGTGGGCCCTGACGCAGGGAGACGCCGCTGCGGCAGCGGGGCACGCCCGGGCCGCGGCGCGCACACTGGTCGCCGAGGGCGGCGCCGAGTTCGCCCACGCGTGCGCCCTCCGTGCGCGCGCCGAGCTCGCCCTCGGTCGCCCCGATCGCGCCGCGCGGGAGCTGGAGAAGGCGCTGTCCGTGCGCCCCGACGACGCGGATCTCGCCGTCGAGGCGCTCGAGGCTCTGTGCGCCAGTCGCGCTCCTCGACGCGCACGCGCCGCCGCGCGTCGCCTCGTGCCCAGCGCCTTGTCGCCGGTCGCAGCCACGCGGGTCGGTCTGGCCCTGGTCGACGCGGGTCTCGAACGCAGCGCGCTGCGCTTCCTCGAACGCGCCGCGTCGTCATCGGAGCCCCGAGCCCTCGAGGCGCTCGCCCGCGCTCGGTTCGCCGACGGCGATCTGGTCGAGGCCGAACGGCGCGCCCGCGAGGCCGTCGCGGCGGGGGCCCTCGCGCTGCCGCTCTTGGGTGAGGTGCTGGCCACGGCGGGCCACGACGTCGAGGCCGCCGACGCCTTCGAGGCGGCGTTCCACGCCTCGTCGAAGGAAGCCTTCCTGCACCAGGCTCTGGACGTCTGCCCTCTGGACGACGCCGACAGGCTGGGCCGATTGGCCGCGGGGCTCGCGCCCGCGGACGAGTGGCGAGTGCTGGCCGAGGCCTTGCTCGCGCTCACGCGGGAAGAGCCCGAGCTCGCGCTGCGCCTGCGCGTGGACGCGCCGCAGCCCCGAGCTCAGCTCGCGCGTGCCATGGCTTGCCTCACGACCGATCAGCCGGGCGCGGCTCTGGCGGCGCTCGACTCGAGGGCCGAGCGGCTCGCGGCGACCGCGGGTTCCACCTTCGCCCCGGCCGACGAAGCGGCCGCGACCGACCTGCGGCGCAGGGCGCTCCGGGCTCGTTGGACCGGCGCGGGGGGCTGGGTCGACCTCGGGGCGTTGATGGAGGACGTCGCTCGTTTTGCCCAGGAGCGCGCGCTGGTCGGTCTACAGGGCGTGGCCCACGAGGCGCGCGAGGCGCTGGATCGACCGCTGCTGCTGGCGGTCCTGGGCGAGTTCAACGCGGGCAAGAGCACGTTGATCAACGCCTTCGTCGGCGCCGAGGTCGCGCCCATGGGCATCGTGCCGACCACCGCCACGCTGAACGTGCTGAAAGCAGGCAGCGAGCGGCGCGTCTGCGTCGTGTACCGCGACGGAAGCACCCGTGAGGGTGACTTCACGTCCCTCACCGAATCTCTGGAGCAGGCGGAGCGGCAGGACGCGGCGCCCGTGGATCACGTGGAGATCCGACTCCCCAGCCCACTGCTCGAGCAGGTGTGGATCCTCGACACGCCTGGCCTGAACGCGCTCGATCCGCGCCACGCGGAGCTGGCCAAGGAGGCCGCGCGACGAGCCGACGCCGTGGTCTGGGTCTTCGACGCGGCGCAGGCCGGCAAGGCGACCGAGGCCGCCGTGCTGCGCGCGCTGCGCGAGAGCGGTCGACCCATCGTGCCCGTCCTGAACAAATCCGACAGGCTCGCGCCGGCGGAGCTCGAGCGCGTGCAGGTGGCTCTGGGTGGCGTGCTCGGAGAGGGTGAGCCGCCCGTCGCCTTGAGCGCTCGCTCGGCCTTGCGCGCGCGCCTCGCCGGGGACACCGAGGCCACGGCGGAGAGCGGCTTCACCGCCTTGCTCACGCGTCTCGAGCAGCAGATCTTCTCACGCTCGCGTGCGCTCAAGCGACGCGCCTCCGCGCAGCGTCTGACCGCGGCCATCGACGTTTGCCGCGAAGGCGAGGAGCGCGCCGCGTTGCCCGAGCGAGCTCGCGTCGCCGAGCTCGCGGCGGTCCGACTCCGGCTGCGCGAGCTCAGCCTCGACGACGTTGTCATCGATTCTCTCAGGGCGCTCGAGACCGCACGCGACGAGGCCTTCGCCGCCGCCGCCGAGGAGGTCGTGGCCTTCGCGCGTCCACGGCGTGAGCTCTGGGGCAAGAACGGCGCCGATCCCGAGGATCGGATCTTCCTCGAGGGCTTGCTCGAGCGTCGCCTGGGCGAGGCGTCCGAGCGCGCTTCACGGGCGCTCGTGCACGATCTCGCGTCCTCGCTGAGCGAAGCCGTAGGGGACGCGGGTTCGGATCTGCCCGACGCGCGGCGTCTGCTCAGCGCGCAGTTCGCGCCCGCCTTCGCCAGCCTCTCCGGCTACGAGCGTGGCCTCCGAGCCGGCGGCGCGCTGCGGCGCTTCTTCGAGGACCAGCTGCCACGCGCGGAGCTCTCCGCGGGTGTGATCGCCGTGGCGCTCGCCCGTGCGCGAGCGGACCTCGCGCTGGAACTTCGCCCCGCCTTGCTCGCGGCTCTGGCGGAAGCGCAGGAGACCCTGCGTCGCCTGGCAGCCGAGGGTGAGGCACGCACGCAACGGGCGCTCCTGGCTCGCGTGCGCGGACTTCTCGAACCGCTCTCCGCTCTTCGAGACGTGGTCGCCGACATCGATGCCCATTCCCACGAGGCCACAGCGCCGCTATAGTAGCGCGAGGCGACGCCTCACCTATGCAGCTCAAGCAACAGCTCAAACTCTCGCAGCAGCTCGTGATGACGCCTCAGCTGCAGCAGGCGATCAAGCTGCTGCAGATGTCCCGCATGGAGCTGACCGACCTGGTGCACGAGGAGATGCTCGAGAACCCGGTGCTCGAGGACAGCTCCGAGTCCGGCGAGGTGCGTGAGGGCGAGCGTGACGGCGTCGGCGCGGGCGAGAGTCCCCCGATGGCGGAGCCGTCGGCCAAGGAGCTGGCCGCGCGCGACGAGACCAAGGCCGTCGACGAGACCAAGCCCGGGGATCAAGCCGAGGAATTCGACTGGGAGAAGTATCTCGAAAACCAGTCGATGCAGGCCCCCGTCCCGAGCTTCCGCGCCAACGGCGGCGACGAAGAGATGCCGGGCTACGAGGCCACGCTCACGCGCAGCGAGGATCTCATCGACCACCTGGCCTGGCAGCTGCGCATGGGCGACTTCCAGGAGGACGAGCGGCGTTTCGGCGCGCTCGTGCTCGGGAACCTCAATGACGCGGGCTACCTGAAGCTCGAGGGCGCCGAGCCCGAGGAGGTCGTCCCGAGGCTGGCCGGCGAGGCCCAGATTCACCCCGAGGATGCGGAGGAGGTGCTGAAGATGATTCAGCACTTCGATCCGATCGCGGTGGCCTCGCGGACCCTGGAGGAGTGCCTCCTGGTCCAGGCGGAGTACTACGGCATGGACGAGCTCGTCCTGCGCGTGATCCGCGACCACCTCCGAGGTCTGGAGAAGCGCAACTACGCGGCCGTCGCTCGCGAGTGCGAGGTCGAGATCGAGGAGATCTACGACGTCGCGCAGATCATCGCCGAGCTCGAGCCCAGGCCGGGTCGCAACTTCAGCGTGGAGGAGCCGCAGTACATCACGCCCGATGTCTACGTGCACCGTATCGGCGACGAGTACTTCGTGGTGGCCAACGACGACGGGATGCCCAAGCTGAAGATCAGCGGCTTCTATCGCTCGGCCATGGCCGATGACCCCAAGGCCAAGGAGTACATCCAGGGCAAGCTTCGCTCCGCGCAGTGGCTGATTCGAAGCATCGACCAGCGGCGCAAGACGATCATCAAGGTGACCGAGTGCATCGTGCATCGGCAGCAGGAGTTCTTCGACAAGGGCATCGAGTACTTGAAGCCCATGATCCTGCGCGACGTGGCCGAGGACGTCGGCATGCACGAGAGCACGATCTCGCGCGTGACGAGCAACAAATACGTCCAC
>JAACVI010000487.1 GCA_009992505.1 Myxococcales bacterium | reverse complement strand
CCGGCCGTGGCGGGTCGCGAGACCGCTGAGTCTTCTCGAACCGTGCCTGCGCGAACCGTGCGGAGCCATGCGCGAGCGATGAGCTGCGCCTAGGCGGCGGTCTGCCCGGGCTCGCCGTCTGCGTTGTCGACCTCCTCGGTCTGCGGAATCTGCAGCTCGAAGGTGGTGCGTCCGTCCGACACGTCGAGCCGCACATGGCCGCCGTGCTCCTCCACGATGGAGCGCACGATGGCCAGGCCGAGGCCCGTGCCCTGCGCCTTGCCCGCTGTGGTGAAGGCCTCGAACAGACGCTCACGGATCGACTCGGGCACACCGGGACCGTCGTCCGAGAAGCGCAGAAGCAGCCCGCCCTCCGAGTCTCGACTCACCTCCATGGTGAAGGTGCCGCCGCCCTCGCCCAGAGCCTCGGCGGCGTTTCGGGCCAGGTTGATGATGGCGCGGCGCAGCTTCTCTTCGTCGAAGCGCGCCGTGCCGCGGTCATTCAGGCGTAGCTCGACGGCGATGCCCCGACCCTCGTAGTCACGCACGAGCTGCTCCTGCAGCTCCTCGAAGAACTTGTAGAGGTAGACCTTGCGCACCCACAGCTTCCGCTCCCCTCGAGCGAAGGCAAGGGTCTCCCGCGTCATGGCCGTCATCAGGTGCACCTGCCGCAGCACCGTCTCGGTGTAGGCGGCGCGTTTCTCGGAATCCTGCTCCTCGGCCAAGAGGCGCGAGTAGCCCGAGATCACCGTCAACGGCGTCTTCAGGTCGTGGAGAACGCTGGAGAGGAACTGCCCGATGCTGGACAGGCGCTCGCGACGGGCCTCATGCTCCCTCAGGCGCGCGTCCGCGATGGCGGTCGAGACGTGCCCCGCGATCACCGTGGCGAGCTTCAGGTCGTCCTCCGTGAAGTTCTGGCTGCCGTGGGCCTTGTTCAACAGCTCCATGGCGCCCGCGCCGTGGGGCAAGGAGAGCGGCACGCACAGCACGGACTTCGGGTTGTAGCCGATGCTCTCGGCGAGCCGCATCGAGTGGCGGTCGTCCGCCTGCACGCGGTTGACCACCTGCGAGACGCCATGCTGCGCGACCCAGCCGCAGATGCCCTGACCAAGCGCGATGCGCACCCGACGCACGGCCTCCGGCTCGCCGCCGACCGCGGCGCGAAAACGCAGCTCCCCCGTCTCGTCGTCCGTCAGCAGGATCGACGCCGCCTCGGCGCCCACCGCGCGCATCGTCCGCGCGAGCACGCCCTCGAGCAGCTCGTCGAGCTCGGTCGCGCCGGCGGCCACCTGCGCGATCTCGAAGAGCACGTCGAGCTCACGAACCTTCGCCTCCAGATCCTCCTGCGCCTGCACCAAGGCCATGTTCTTGGTCAGCACGGAGTGGAAGAGCTTGGAGTTCTCGATGAACACGGCCGCCTGCGCACCGAGGGCGGCCAGCAGCGCCTCGTCCTCTTGCGAGAAATAACCGCTGCGCTTGTTCAGCACCTGCACCACGCCGATGGTGCGACCGTGCTGATTCTTCAACGGCACGCACAGGGTCGAGCGCGTGCGGAAGCCCGTGCGCTTGTCCCAGGCGCCATCGAAGCGCGGATCCTTGTAGGCGTCCTTG
>JAACVI010000019.1 GCA_009992505.1 Myxococcales bacterium | reverse complement strand
GCCGTCGAGCCAGACGAAGCCGGGCCGTTGGCCGAGCACACCTTGCGCCTGCTCCGCGGTGATCCGCACCGCCGTCGTACTGGCCGCCATGCTCGCCTTCTTGCCCGCGCGCTTCCGGCGCCGCAACCTCCCCCCCATGTTCGGCTCCTCGCACGCCCTCGCAGCGCTCCGTTCCTCTCCTTGGTCGGTCGCCCTCGCGTGCTCGCTCGCCGCCTGCAGCAACGCGCCGCCGCTCGTGGTGCTGGACGTCAGCGTAGTCACGCCCGCCGGGCAGAACCCGGTCGCCGGCGGCGGCTTCGACACCGCCACGATCCACATGCAGGAAGGGGACGCGGCGCCTCGCGTGCTCACGGCACCCGTCGCCGGCGGCAGCTTCGACTTCGCTGTCTCGTTCTCGCAGCTCGATCCCGAGGTCGCCCTCGGCCTCGAACTCACCGGACCCGCGAGTCGCCTGATCGGTGCTCCCCCGCCTTTCATCCCCGCGCTCACGGGCGGGGCCCTCGCGATCCCCGTGGGCGCGCCCGGCGTGTGCGAGTCGGTGGCCGGGCTGGCCTTGGACACGGACCGCGCGGACCTCGGCTTCGCCCGCGTCGGGACCTTTGCGCTGATGATCGGAGGTCGCACGAACGCGGTGCCCGACGCCAACGGTCGCTACCTCGATCTGCTCCTGCTCTCCGGGATGACTCCCTTCAGTTTCGGCGCGCCCCTCGGCCGCACGCGCGCCGCCGCCTACGCGGACGATGGCCTGATCGTGCTGGGCGAAGATCGCATCCTGCAGCTCTCCACCGATGCCATCCCGATGATGTTGCACGCGGGCGCGGGCCCCGACTCCGGCGTCACGGAGCGTCCGGGCGGCGGACTCGCCATCGTCGGTGGCGGCACCCTCGACGCTCCCGCCGCGGGCATCTCCTACGTCGACACGATCGGGACCATCGAACGCCTCGGGGAGCTCTCCACCGCTCGCTTCCGCCCGACCGTGGCCACGGTGGGCGATCAGATCTGGGTCGCTGGCGGTGCCACCGGATCCGGCGCGCTGGTGGAAGCCATCGCCCCCGGCGCGGCGGCCACGGACCTGGTCCCGGACTCGAGCGACGGCGTGCGTCTCGGCGGCGCGCTCTTCGTCGATGCCGACGGCGCACGCGCGCTCTTGATCGGTGGCGTCGACGCAGACGGCGTGCCTCGGACGGAGACCTGGCTCATCCGCTGCGATACGACCTGCACGGCCACACCCGGTCCGTCGTGGGACCAAGCCCGCGATGGCGTCGCCTTCGTGCCCGACGCTCGGCTGATCGTCGGTGGCGACGGGCCGAGCGCGCTGGTCGAGCGCGTGGTCTTCGACGCCGACGGAGCTCGCCTCGAGGTCGCGGGTCGATTGGCCCACGCACGCGCTCACGCGGCGGCGCTCACGCTCGACTCGGGCCTGCTCTGGGTCGTCGGAGGCGAAGACGAGGCCGGCCTGCGCCGCGACGCGGAGCTCTGTTTCCCGCCGGCGCTGCTCGCGCCCTGATCCGTCGCGAAGTCTCCGGCGAACCATGTACACTCCCGCCGGCGTGACGTTCGAGGTGACCCGCAAACTGGAGAAGTACGAGCTGCTCGACGAGCTCGGACACGGCGGCATGGCCACGGTCTACCGCGCCCGAGACACCCGCCTCGATCGCATGGTCGCGCTGAAGGTCCTGCACCCCCACCTGCGCGCGGCCCCACAGGCACGCACCCGCTTCACCCGCGAGGCGCGGTCCGTCGCGCGGCTGAAGCATCCGAACATCCTCGAGATCTACGACTACAGCGGTGAGGACTCCGACGAGAGCTACATCGCGGCCGAGCTGCTCACCGGTCCGACTCTCGAAGGCCTGATCGAAGGCGGGCCGCCTCTGCCAGCCGAGATCGCGGCCTGCATCGGCGTGCAAGTTGGGCGCGCCCTGAGCGCGGCTCACGCGAGCGGCATCATCCATCGCGACGTGAAGCCCGGAAACGTGCTGGTCCACGACCAGCGGTTGGTGAAGCTCACGGACTTCGGCATCGCGCAGATGGTCGACTCCCAGTCCTTCACGGCGACCGGGCAGATCCTCGGCTCGCCCGGGCACATGGCGCCGGAGCAGATCGAGGGCGACTCGATCGACGCGCGCACCGACGTCTTCGCGCTCGGCACGGTGCTGTATTTCCTCGCCGCGGGTCGCCTGCCCTTCGTGGGGCGAAACCCGCATCAGGTGCTCAAGCGCATCGTGGACGGCGAGTATGCCGATCCCCTGCGCGTGAACCCGCGCATCGGCGCCATCCTGGCGCAGATCATCCGCTGCGCGCTCTCGACCGACCCCGCGGATCGTTACCCCACGGCGGCGGCTCTGTGTGAAGCCCTCGAGGCCTTCGTCGCCGAGATCGGCATCGAAGACGTCGATCAGGCGCTCGCGACCTACCTCAAAGACCCCGCCCCCGAAGCCGAACGGCTCGAGAAGGTCACCATCGAGCAGCTGAGCGCGCGCGGCGAGAAGCTGGCGGAGCAGGGCGATCTGGCCGGTGCCCTGGCTCGCTTCGATCGGGTGCTGGCGTTGGACGACGGCAACGAGGCCGTGTTGCGCATCGTGGAGCGCCTCGGAAGGCGCCGTCGGCTCTCAGAGCTGCTACCGCGCGTCGCGCTCGCGGGCCTGGTCCTGCTCGGCATCGCCTGCCTGGCCTGGGTCTACCTCACGCCGGTCCAGGGCCCGAGGGCTTCACGGCTCGACGCGGGGACGCCAGACGCCGGCGCCTCCATCCTCACCTCGGTCGATGCCGCCTCCCCGGACGCCGCGAGCCACATCGACGGCTCCACGCTCGCCCAGGATGTGGACGCCGGGACGCAGCTCAGGCCCGCCCAGCTCACCCAGCATGTCCCGAACCTCCCCCGCACTCCACGGGCGGTGATCTTCGATCCGAGCCCGCAGCGCGTCCGCATCAGCGTGGATGACGCCCCGCCGCGCCCCTACGGTCCCGGCTTTCAGCGCGTGGATCTGCGACCCGGCCCGCACCGTTTCGTGTTCCAGGCCGAGGGCACATGCTGCGAGACCGCGACCTTCACCGTCAACATCCCGCCGGGACACACGCCCTTTCGCCTGGAACGAACCCTGGCGTTCAATCCAGCGCGCGTGCTCGTGCGCTCGAGCGTGCCCGGGGTCGTCCATTTCAGCGCCGGGCGCGGTGGTGTGGCGTCCGGCCCGACGGACGAGATCTTCTCCGTTCCCATGGGCCAACTGGACGAACGCCGCCAGTTTACCGTGACAGCAGAGGGCAGGCCGGTCTATACCGGCAGCCTACAGCTCACGGCAGGCTCCCTCGCCCCAGCCGTCAGGGTCCAACTCGGACCCGCGGGAGGTGACTGAGTCGGCGTGGAGCGGCGCATGACCGAGACGTATGGGGCGAAATGCGGGTTCCTCCTCATCGGCCTTTTCTCGGTCGCGATGGGGGCCTGCGCGCCCTCCACCGCTCGCGCCCAACCTGACGAATTGCGCGAATTCGAGGCTGCCCGTCAGGCCTACACGGACGCGGACTACCCCCGCGCCGTGCAGCTCTTCGAACCGCTCGTGGGCGGTCCCGTCCCCAGCATCCAGAACGCCGCTCTGGTGCTCGAGTCGCGCAAGTACCTGGGCGCGGCCTACCTCTTCGTCGGGCGCCCCACCGACGCCGATGGCCAATTCGAGGCGCTCTTGCGCGCCGATCCGGCCTACCTGATCCCCGCCGCCTTCCCCGAGGCCGTGCAGGAGGCCTTCGAGTCCGTCCGGCATCGACTCGCCTCCCACACCCGCACCGCCGCCGAGGAGAGCGCGCGCCGCGAGCGCGAGCGTCGCGCGGCCGAGCTGCGCCGCCTCGTCGCACAGCAAGAGAGGATCCGTCGCCTCGAGCACCTCGCGAGCCTCGAGGTGGTCGAGCACGACAACAGCCGCGCAATCGCGATGCTGCCCTTTGGCATCGGCCAATTCCAGAATGAAGACAACCGCTTGGGGCGTATCCTGGCCTACACCGAGGGTGGCCTCGCCCTGATCAGCCTGGGCACCGCGATCGGGCGCGTGGTGCAACGCTCCCGCGCGGACCGACTCGACCCCACCTTCCTGAGACGCTCCCGAACCGCCGTCATCCTCACGAACTGGACGAGCTTCGGCGCCCTCGGCGTCGTCGCCCTCGCCGGCATGATCCAGGCCCAAGTGCGATTTCGCCCACGAATTCGCCACGAACGCGTGCGGCCCCTGCCTCCGAGCCTCGAACTGCCTGGTGATGCGGACGCCACGCCACCTTGGGATGCCGCGCCACCCTCGGACGCCACACCCCGAGCTCGCGACGACCACGACGACTCCGCGGACACCGCCGGCGACCTCTCCCTCAGCCTCGGTCCCGGCAGCGTTGGCCTCCGCCTGACATTCTGAAGCGAGCTACCTCACGTTTGCGTGGACTTCGCCTGATTCATGAAATCGGCGCGTGCACCAAGGGCCGGCCACCGGTTGTCGGCCCTTGCGTCCCGTCAGTCCTGCCCGAGGGAATCAGACGCGATCCACAGATACTTGCTTGACAGGCGGCCCGGCAAAGCTATCCTTCGCGTCCCTTCGACCAGGGATTCCCAGGAAACGCCGCATTTCTGGCCCTTTTCCTGGCTTTCGAGCAGAGATTTATGCCGACCATCAACCAGCTCGTCCGCAAGGGACGTAAACAGCTCAAGGCGAAGACCGATTCGCCCGCTCTGCAGCGCTGTCCGCAGAAGCGCGGCGTTTGCGTCCGTGTCTACACCACGACCCCGAAGAAGCCGAACTCGGCTCTGCGCAAGGTCGCCCGTGTGCGCCTTTCCAACGGGATCGAGGTCACGACCTATATCCCCGGAGAAGGTCACAACCTCCAGGAGCACTCCGTGGTGCTCATCCGGGGTGGTCGTGTGAAGGATCTGCCGGGCGTGCGCTATCACGTGGTCCGCGGAACCCTCGACGCAACCGGCGCCGGCGGCCCTTCGAACACCAACAAGGCCAACCGCACCCAGAGCCGTTCCAAGTACGGCGTGAAGCGCCCCAAGGCCTGAGGAAGCAACATGTCTCGTCGTCACGTAGCTGAAAAGCGTCAGATTCTCCCCGATCCGAAGTATCGCGACCTGCAGGTGGCGAAGTTCACCAACACGATCATGCAGGGTGGCAAGAAGTCCACCGCCGAGCAGATCGTCTATGGTGCCTTCGAAATCATCGCCGAGCGCTACAAGGAAGAACCCCTCGACACCTTCAAGAAGGCGCTCGAGATGGTGCGTCCCCGCGTCGAGGTGAAGAGCCGTCGTGTCGGCGGTGCGACCTATCAGGTCCCCGTCGAGGTCCGCAACGACCGACGCACCTCCTTGGCCATGCGCTGGATCGTCAGCTACAGCCGCAAGCGCGGTGAGAAGTCCATGATCGAGCGCCTCGCGGCCGAGCTCAGCGAAGCGGCCCAGGGCCGTGGATCCGCTGTGAAGAAGCGCGACGACACGCACAAGATGGCGGAAGCCAACAAGGCCTTCGCCCACTACCGCTGGTAGCACTCACATTCGACCCGATTCAACGCTCGGTAAGGTCTACGGAAACCAATCGAGTATGGAGCGTTTCTAAACTTCAATGACGACCAACACATAGACGAGAGTCAACAGTCGCCGCGACCGCGTCGATAAAGCGTCTTCGGGCAGCCCAGCTGTTCGGAGACCACTGTATGCCTCTCGAAACCCTCTCCGACGGTGTATATCCGTCACATGTGCGACCCAAGGGTGGTCGCCAGGGTCGGAGGGGGTTTGTTGTGTCCGGATCCCGGGCGTCGCACGAGACGCCAAACCAAGCTCTTCCGACCTGTCCCAGACCCTTCTTTCCCCGATTCCGAGACTATCTAGAGTGCCCCGTCAATTCCCACTGCTCAAGACGCGCAATATCGGCATCATGGCCCATATTGACGCGGGCAAGACCACCACCACCGAGCGGATCCTGTATTACACAGGGACCAACTACAAAATCGGTGAGGTGCACGACGGCGCTGCGACCATGGACTACATGGAGCAGGAGCAGGAGCGCGGAATTACGATCACTTCGGCAGCCACGACCTGCGCGTGGACGCCGAAAGAGGGGCCGTTCACCAAGGACAGCCACCGCATCAACATCATCGACACCCCCGGGCACGTCGACTTCACCATCGAGGTAGAGCGCTCCCTGCGTGTCCTGGATGGTGCCGTCGCGGTCTTCGACGGAGTCGCCGGTGTGGAGCCCCAGTCCGAGACGGTCTGGCGCCAGGCGGATCGCTACCACGTGCCCCGTATCTGCTTCATCAACAAGATGGACCGTGCTGGCGCGAACTTCCCTCGCTCTCTCCAGACCATTCACGACCGACTCGGCGCGCACGCCGTGGCCATCCAGTTGCCCCTCGGCAGCGAGGACGACCACCACGGCGTGATCGACCTGATCAAGCTGAAGGCGCTGCGCTTTCACGACGACAACCTCGGCGCCGAATGGGACGAGATCGAGATCCCCGAGGAGTTCCAGAGCGATGCGAAAGCCGCACGCGCCAAGCTGCTCGAGGCGGTCGCCGAAGTCGACGACGCGCTGATGGCTCGCTACCTCGAGGGCGACACCGACTTCACGGAGGCGCAGATCCACAGCGCGCTCCGCGCCGGCACCCTGGCCTTCAAGATCGTGCCCGTGCTCTGCGGCTCGGCCTTCAAGAACAAGGGCGTCCAGCAGCTGCTCGACGCGATCATCAACCTCATGCCTTCGCCCGTCGACATCGCGGCCGTTCAGGGTGAGGCGGTCGATCATCCCGAACAGAAGATGACGCGCGAGGCTTCGGACGAAGCCCCCTTCAGCGCCCTCGCTTTCAAGATCATCAACGACCCCTTCGTTGGCCAGCTGACCTTCATGCGCGTCTACTCGGGCACGCTCGAGAGCGGCACCGCGGTGCTGAACGCGACGCGTGGCAAGAAGGAGCGCATCGGTCGCTTGCTGCTGATGCACGCCAACAACCGCGAAGAGATCAAGACGGTGTACGCGGGCAACATCGTCGCGGCCGTGGGCCTGAAGACGGCCACCACCGGCGACACGCTGTGCGACGCGCAGCACCCCATCGTGCTCGAGCGCATGATCTTCCCGGATCCCGTGATCTCGGTCGCGATCGAGCCTCGGACCAAGATCGATCAGGTCAAGCTCGGCGAGGCGCTCCAGAAGCTCTCCGCAGAGGATCCGTCCTTCCGTGCGCATACGGACGAAGAGACCGGCCAGACCATCATCTCAGGCATGGGCGAGCTCCACCTCGAGATCATCGTCGACCGCCTCAAGCGCGAGTTCAAGGTCGAGTGCAACGTCGGCGAACCTCAGGTCGCCTATCGCGAGAGCATTCGCGAGACGGTCAAGGCCGAGGGCAAGTACGTCAAGCAGAGCGGCGGACACGGCATGTTCGGCCACGTCTGGATCGAGCTCGGACCTTCAGAGCCTGGCGCCGGCTTCGTGTTCGAGAACGGCATCGTCGGTGGCGTCATCCCGAAGGAATTCATTCCGTCTGTCGAGAAGGGCATCCGCGAAGCGCTGACCCGCGGCGTCATGGCTGGCTTCCAGATCATCGACGTTCGCGCGAAGCTCTACGACGGCTCCTTCCATCAGGTCGACTCCTCGGGCCCTGCCTTCGAGGTAGCCGCTTCGATGGCGTTCCAGAACGGCGCCAAGCGCGCCGGCATCCACCTCCTCGAGCCCGTGATGGCGGTCGAGGTGGTCACCCCCGAAGACTATATGGGCGACGTCATCGGCGACCTGAACTCCAGGCGCGGCAACGTCACCGGCATGGACCAGCGTGGCACGATGCAGGTCATTCATGCAGAAGTGCCCCTCGCCAAGATGTTCGGTTACGCGACCGACGTGCGTTCCAAGACGCAGGGCCGCGCGACCTACACCATGCAGTTTCACGAGTATCAGGCGGTTCCCAACGGCATCGCCGAAGAAATCGTCGCCAAGACCAAGGGCGCTTGAGCCCAGGAGATAGCGGAAATGGCCAAGGAAAAGTTCGTTCGAAACAAGCCGCATATCAACGTCGGCACCATCGGTCACATCGACCATGGCAAGACCACGCTGACGGCAGCCA
>JAACVI010000486.1 GCA_009992505.1 Myxococcales bacterium | reverse complement strand
CTCGGAGCTTGGACGCTGGCCGTCGCCGGATTATTCGTCGCCGGAATCGCCGGCCGAATCCTCGTCCGGGGGGGCGCACGATTCCCAGCCCCCGGCGGGCACCAGGGTCGTGCCCGTCACCCGCTCCAGGGAGGCCAAAGCCGTGTTGAGGTCCAGGATGGAGTTCACGTGCTCGAAGCGCGCCGTGAGGTAGCCCTTCACCGCGTCGACCAGGTCGCTGGTCTCGACTGCACCCACCTGGTAGCCCTGGATCGCGGTCATGAACCAGCGCCGACCGTCTCGGCGGGCCGCGCCCCAGGCGACCTCGCGACGCTGGGCATCGGTGAGCCTGGAGTAGGCCTCGCGGACTTCGAGCGTCATGCCGCGGCGCGCCTCCTCCTGGGCCAGGCCGGTCTCGGCGAGCTGCGCCTGGGCGCGACGAAGACGGGCGGTGTCGCCAGCGAAGTCGAGGGACCAGCGCGCGACCAGAGCGCCTCCGACGCTGCGCGCGTTGGCGGGGTTGGACACGAAGGGGTTGTCCTGATCCGTGACGCCCGGCCCGTAGGCCCGACGGGCGAAGTAGGCTAGGCCGATGTCCGGGGTGAAGCCGGCCCGACCCAGGGAGACGGCGGCGCGTCGAGCGGCCATGGCCGCATCGAGCATGGTCGACTCCGGGCGCTCGCCCAGGGCGCGACTGACGTAGTGATCGACGGGCTCCGGCGCGAAGCGGACGGGCTCGAGCGGGCAGTCGGGGATCTGGAAGTGTTCGGCGCCCGTCAGGGCGGTCAGGGCCGCGCGGGCGGTCTCCTCGAGGCGCGTGGCCTCGCTCGCGCGGGCGTCGACCTCGGCGACGGTGCGCCTCAGCTTGAACAGGTCGAGCTCGTCGGCGTCGGGGTCTTCGTCCGCCACTTGCCGCTCGAGCTGGGTGACGGCGCGCTGGAGCTTGCCTCGGATCTCGCCCACCATCTGCTCGAGATCGAGGGCCACGGAGAGCCCGAAGTAGGCGCGACGCACGTCGTAGCGCAGACGCTCTCGCACGCGCTCCCGATCCGCCCGGCTCGCGCGAACGCCTGCGCGCGCCGCCCGACGGGCGTCACGCAGCTTGGTCAGGCTGAGCGGCACCACGCCCTCGACGCCGGCGCTGGCCACCGGGCGCCAACGATTGCCCAAAGGCAGCTGCGAGTCCGGGCTGAAGATGGGGTTGCCGCGGGCCTCGGGCGCGTAGGTGAAGGCCGCCGTGGCGGTGATCTGGAAGAAGGGCGAGAGCCGGGCCTCGAGCAAGGTCGCCTCGGCCGAACGAATGGCCGCCTCACGTCCTTCGATGCCCGGGTTGGACCGCTCGGCGCGCTCAACAAGCGCCTGCAGGTCGAGCGTAGGCGCGTCGGGCGCAGCTTCCGATTGGGCCTGCGCCATGGAGGTCATCGCCAGGGTGACCGCCAACGCGAGAGTGCGAGCCGTCTGCATCGCGGACGTTGTAGCCGAATCTGCCCGGCGCAGCATCCAGCTTGCGTGTGGGCGTGAATCGAGCATGAGCAGCTTCGTGGATCCAGCCACTCACGCACGCTTCCTCGTCTACCTCGAGACTTGGCCCTATTTTCGCGATCCCGGCACGACCAAGCTGAAGTCC
>JAACVI010000485.1 GCA_009992505.1 Myxococcales bacterium | reverse complement strand
GCGTCGGTGGCTCCCCGGCGCGGTTCCGCGGCTCCTCCGCCTCCTCCGCCACGCCCGGCCTCCGCGATGCCTCCGCCGATTCCGAGCCGGCCGGCTCCCGCGATCGCCGACGGACTGGACGCGGACTCCCTCTTCGACGAGATGGGCGAAGGCGACGCGGATCAGGGAATGGAGCTCGAGCTCGACGCCATGATGGGCGACAAGGCGGTCGCGCTGCCTGCGGACGAGGCCTTGGGCGACGCCTTCGGCTTCGAGGACGGAGGGGATGCCACGGGCCTGTTCAGCGCCGACGACCTGGCGGCCATTCAGGATGAACCTTCGGCTCCCGTGGAGCTCTCCTCCATGGACGACGACTTCGATCTGCTGATCGACGATGGCGAGCTCGGCGACGAGGCCCCGGCGGCCGAGGACGCGGATCTCGACGACGACGACGATCCCGACAAGAAGGAAGCCGGCTTCTTCAAGAAGCTCTTCGGCTGAGGCGAGCGCCCGGCTGCCTCAGCGAGCTCCCGGCTGCCTCAGTCGCTGTCTTGCCCGTCGCTGTCTTGCCCGTCGCTGTCTTGCCCGTCGCTGTCTTGCCCGTCGCTGTCTTGCCCGTCGCTGTCTTGCCCGTCGCTGTCTTGCCCGTCGCTGTCTTGCCCGTCGCTGTCTTGCCCGTCGCTGTCTTGCCCGTCGCCTGCGTGCGTCGCAGAGACGCGGAAGGGCGAGACCCGTGTGGATCTCGCCCGTCCTCGTCTTCCTGAAGCTCTCGCATGAGCGGAGAGCAGGCCGTCAGCCTAGAAGTAGACCGTCCCACCGAAGCCGAAGCGGGCTCCCGCGCTCAAGTCGCTGGTCTGCGTTCCGGTGCTGTTCACGAACTCGGGCTCGGGGTTGCTGTCCACGCGCGTGCGGAGGAAAGCGCGAAGGTCGGTGTT
Organism: Myxococcales bacterium; assembly: GCA_009992505.1. Classification (GTDB taxonomy): domain Bacteria; phylum Myxococcota_A; class Polyangia; order Polyangiales; family Houyiibacteriaceae; genus JAADHO01. Next base: position 1,291 of record JAACVI010000485.1, on the reverse strand, counting down.
GAGGGCGAAGTGCGGGTTCAGGCGCCACTCGAGGCCCAGGCCGACCTCGCCACCCACGTGGGTGTAGTCCCGCGAGACGTGGCCGCCGAAGCCGGAGCGCGAGTAGCCGTCGGCGTGCGCACGTGAGACACCCACGCCTGCCAGCAGGTAGAACTGCATGCGGTGCTCGGGGTTCACGAAGAGCAGGGCGTCGACCGTCACGGGGACCTCGAGGCGATCCAGGCCGTTGTAGTCCGTCCCCGCGTACACCCCGACACCGAGGTCGAGGGCGAGGTGGGGCACGGGTCGCAGCCGCAGCGCACCCGCGAAGCCGCCCATCTGCACGTCAGGGCCCATCATGGCCCCGATCTGGCCGTGGATGCCGATGCGTTGCTCGGTGGACACCACCAGAGGGCGAACGACGACCCGTTGGGGCGGTGGAGGCGGCGCCTGGGTGCGGATCAGGATGACCTGACGCGGAGGCGGGGGAGGCGCGGCGCGCACCACCACGATGGGCGGCGGAGGCGGCGCGGCCTGGATGATCACTCGACGCTGCGGCACGGGCTGCGTCTGGATGACGATCTGCGCGTTCCGCGGCGGCGGCGGCGCCACCCGTGGAGCTCCGCCGATGGTGACGGAGGCGCAGAAGATCTCCGTGCCGTTGCATTGAGCTTCCGCGGGTCGCGGCAGGACCAACAGGGCCACGGCGAAGGGGAGGAGGAGTGCGAGTCGGGTTAGGCGAGTCATGGGAGCCTCGGTAGGAAGTTGATCATCTCTGTAAGCAACGCCAGTGCCAACCCGTTCGGAGCGGCCCGCAATCTGAGATCATTGAGGATACCCCGGAAGTTCCCGGGCGCCAGCGGCCGATCGGCGCAGATTGCGCCAAGACCGTGAAAGCGAGTTAGCTCGTGCTCCGAGGCCAGAGTGAACCAAAGTTCACGACGAGCGAGGCTCATAGGGCGATGCGCGCCAGCGGCTGCACCGTCACTTCGGGGGCTAATTCCTGATAGCTGAGCACCACCAGGTCGGGCAACTCCGCCTCGAGCAGGCGCCGTGTGAAGCGCCGCACGTCGGCCTGGGTCAGCACGCAGGCCTCACCCTCGGCGCTGTCGCCCGTCTCGCGCCGCACCGCCTCGACGATGTCGCGCGCCATGTCGGGTGGCATGGCGATGTAGCTGCCCGTGGCGGTTCGCTGGATCGAGTCCCGGATGGCCTCTTCGATCGCCGGGTCGAGCAGGTACACGGCCAGCACCCCATCGCGGGCGTGGCGATAGGTCACCTGACGACGCAGGGAGGCGCGCACCAGCTCCGT
>JAACVI010000018.1 GCA_009992505.1 Myxococcales bacterium | reverse complement strand
GAGGCCCGGGATTTGGCCCAACAGGCGAAGGATATGGCGCCCGCCAAGCTCAGCCCCTTGATCGTGCTCGCGGAGATTTACATGCAGTCGGGCTTGACCAAGAACGCCAAGCGCGAGATCAATGCGGCGCTAGAGCTGGATCCCAAGAGCGAGATCGTCAAGAATCTCCAGCGCACATTGAAGGGCTGATGCCGTGAAACGCGCTATAGTCCCAGCGAACAGGCAGCTTGGCTGCCAGGAGACCGAATGGAAAAGGTCATAGGCATCGATCTCGGTACGTTCAACTCGTGCGTCTCCGTGGTCGAAGGCGGCACGCCAGTCGTGATCGCCAACCGCGGCGGCTACAAGGTCACGCCCTCGATGGTCGCGGTGACCGAGGCCGGCAAGCGCCTGGTCGGGCACATCGCCAAGCGTCAGGCCGTCACCAACGCCGAGAACACGGTGTATGCGGCGAAGCGGCTGATCGGTCGCAAGTGGGACAGCCCGCAGGTCAAGAACGCCCTGGCGACGGCCCCCTACCACATCGTCGAGGGCCCCCACGGGGACTGCCGGCTCGAGCTGCGGGACAAGGTCTATTCCATCCCTGAGATCAGCGCGATGATCCTCCAGGAGATGAAGATGATCGCCGAGGACTACCTCGGCCTCGAGGTGCCCAAGGCCGTCGTCACGGTGCCCGCGTACTTCAACGATGGTCAGCGCCAGGCCACCAAGGACGCAGGCGCGATCGCCGGTCTGGACGTGATCCGCATCATCAACGAGCCCACGGCCGCCGCTCTGGCCTATGGCTTCGGCAAGAACATCGATCGCACCGTGGCCGTCTACGACCTCGGCGGTGGGACCTTCGACATCTCCGTGCTCGAGATCAGCAGCACGGGCGTGTTCAAGGTCATCAGCACCGCGGGCGACACCTTCCTCGGCGGTGAGGACTTCGACCAGCGCATCATCGACTGGCTCGTGCAGGGCTTCCAGGAGGAGCACGACATCGACCTGCGTCAGGATCGCATGGCCCTGCAGCGCCTCAAGGACGCGGCGGAGAAGGCCAAGTGCGAGCTGAGCGCGGTGATCGAGACGGAGGTGAACCTGCCCTTCATCATCTCCAGCGCCCGCAACGACGCGCTGCATCTGCAGCGGGTGCTGACGCGCGCGCAGTTCGAGGATCTCACCGGCGATCTGGTGCAGCGTACGGCGCAGATCTGCGAGATGACGCTGGACGAGGCGGGCCTGGAGAAGGAAGAGATCGAGGACGTGATCCTGGTCGGCGGCATGACGCGCATGCCCCAGGTGCAGCGCGCGGTCACGGAATTCTTCGAGCGTGAGCCCTGCAAGGGCGTGCATCCCGACGAGGTCGTCGCTCTGGGCGCGAGCATCCAGGGTGCGGCTCTGGTCGACGACTCGCCCGAGATGGACATGGTCCTGCTCGACGTCACGCCCCACACCCTCGGCATCATGGTGGTGGGCGGCTACTTCGAGGAGCTCATCCATCAGAACACGACCGTCCCGACCTCGCGCACCCAGACCTTCACCACCGTGCGTGACAACCAGACGGCGGTGAAGATCCTCGTGCTCCAGGGCGAGTCGCGACGCGCCGACGAGAACGAGCTGCTCGGTGAGTTCGTGCTCACCGGATTGCGCAAGACGAAGACCGGTGAGGTCGAGATCGACGTCACCTTCGAGATCAACGCCGACGGCATCGTCAGCGTGCACGCCAAGAACCTCGAGACCGGCAAGGAGCAGTCCATCACCGTCACCGCGACCAGCGGCCTCACCAAGGACGAAGTCGACGTGATGATGGAGGACGCCCACGACTACGCCGTGGGCAGGCGCGACGACGAAGAGACGGAGAAGGCCAAGCAAGAGGCCGAGACCCTGATCGACGAGATCGAGAAGCTCTTCCCCGAGGTCGAGCAGGTCGTGGCCGGCAGCGACTTCGGGCGCGACGCCATCGACAAGGCCCGGACCGTCGTGGAGCGCGCCCGCGCCCTGGTCGAACGTGGCGACACCGCCGGCCTCAAAGAGCAGATTGACGCCCTCGCACGAACGCAACGCATGTTCAAGGGCGTGGTCGGCAAGAGCGGCTGATGTCCACGGGGGACGACCGGAAGAAGAAGTTCGGTCTCGGCGACAGTTCCGCCGAGCTCAGCTTGCCGGACGACGCCGGCCGATTCCCCGCCAAGAGCCGCATCACCCTGGGTTTCAGCGGCCCGCCTCTGACCCTGTCCGACGACGACGGGGAGCCCGAACCGCTGACGCTCGACACGGCCGAGCTGCACGCGCCCCCGCCCGCGGAGCCCAGCGCTGGAGCGTCCTCGAACTCGCCCCTCGAGCTCGATCTCGACAGCTTCCCTCCGGAGCGACGGTCGAGCTCCGGCTCCGGGGACGCCTGGAGCATCGATCATCAACGTCGTTCGACCCCTCCGCCTTCGCCGGGGTCGCCCTTCGTCACGACTCACCCGGCCGTGCGCCCGGCGGTGCGCCCGAGCCAGGCCGGACGCCCGCTGCCTCTGGGCGACGGCGGCGCCCTCGGCCTGGTGGAGCGCAGCCGGCCGTCTCAGCCCGATCTCGATCTCGCCGCCGAGATGGCCGAGCGCTACGCGTTGGGTGACTTCACGGGCGCGCTGCGGGCGGCGGAGCTGCTCCTGGGCCACGAGGACTCCCATCCCGAGGCGCGGCGTTACGCCGACAGCAGCCGCGAGCGCCTGGTGCAGCTCTACGAGTCCCGCGTAGGCGACATGCAGACGGTCCCCGTGGTCAAGGTGCCCCCGAGCGAGATCCGCTGGCTGGGCCTGGACCATCGCGCCGGGTTCCTGCTCTCGCGAGTCGATGGCCTGGGCACGGTCGAGCAGCTGATCGACATCAGCGGCATGCCGCGGCTCGAGGTGTTGAAGACCCTGGTCGAGCTGCTGGACTCCGACGCGATCGAGCTACGATGAGTCCCCCCGAAGCGTCGACGAGCGCTTGCGCGGGCCTGCTCCGACACTAAGCTCGCGGCCCATGAGCACCAGCAAGCCTCGACGCATCCTCCTCGCCTACAGCGGCGGCCTCGACACCTCCGTGATCCTCACCTGGCTGAAGGAGAAGTACGACGTTCCGGTCGTCGCCTTCTGCGCTGACGTGGGTCAGGGAGAGGAGCTCGACGGCTTGGACGAGAAGGCGCGCGCGACGGGCGCGGAGAAGTGCATCATCGCCGACCTGCGCGAAGAGTTCGCGCGCGACTTCTGTTTCCCGATGCTTCGCGCCAACGCGGTCTACGAGGGCGACTACCTCCTGGGCACGTCGATCGCGCGTCCCGTGATCGCCAAGGCGATGATGGAGGCCGCAAAGGCCGAGGGCTGCGACGCCATCGCCCACGGCGCCACCGGCAAGGGCAACGACCAGGTGCGCTTCGAGCTCGCGGCGCTGGCGCTCGACCCGAAGATCCAGATCATCGCGCCCTGGCGCGAGTGGGATCTGCGCTCGCGCACCGACTGCATCGCCTACTGCAAGGCGCACGAGATTCCCATCGAGGTGACGGCGGAGAAGCCCTACTCGATGGACGCGAACGCGTTCCACATCAGCTACGAGGGCGGCATCCTCGAGGATCCCTGGGCCGAAGCGCCCAAGGAGCTCTTCCGCTGGACGCGCGCGCCGGAGGACGCTCCCGACGAGCCCCGCTACGTCGTCGTGACCTATCGGGACGGAGATCCCGTGGCCGTGGACGGCGTCGAGATGGAGCCCTTCGCGCTGCTCGAGCACCTGAACGCCCTCGGTTCGGAGCATGGCGTCGGCCGCGTGGACATCGTCGAGAATCGCTTCGTGGGCATGAAGTCACGCGGCGTCTACGAGACGCCTGGCGGCACGATCTTGCAGCGGGCGCATCGGGCCGTGGAGCAGCTGACCATGGACCGGGAAGTGCTGCGGATCCGCGACGGCCTGATCGCCGAGTACGCCTCCCTCGTCTACCGCGGCTTCTGGTTCGCGCCGGAGCGTGAGGTGCTGCAGGCCATGGTGGATGCGTCCCAGAAGGGCGTCACCGGCGAGGCGCGCATCAAGCTCTTCAAGGGTCAGGCGTCGGTCGCGGGTCGTCGCAGCGACGTCTCCCTCTACGATCCGGAGCTGGCGACCTTCGAGGCGGACAACGTGTACCAGCAGTCGGACGCCACCGGCTTCATCCGTCTCAACGCCCTGCGTCTGCGCGTGCGTGCGCTGCGGGACGCGCGCTAGCGGTGGCGCCAGCCATTGCCAGGATGCACCCCGGATTGAACGGGTCGGCGCGGACGGGTAGCCTGAATATCGGTACAGCGTCGCCTTTACGGGCGGCGCGGGAACGTGCGGCTTGGACGACCCAACCATAGTCATCGCCACGGGGATCGGCGCAGGCGTCTGTTTGGCGGCTGCGCTCTCCGTGGTGGACCAGAGCCTCAACCACTTGGGGGATGCACGCCTGTCGGCGATCGCCGACGAGGGTGGGCCGTACTCGCGCCACGCCAGCCGGGTGCTTCGGACCCGCGAGGCGCTGCACGCGCGCCTGCTGGTGAGTCGGGTGGTTTCGCTGAGCGCCGCCGTGGCGCTGGCGGCCAACGCCCAGTTCTTTGGTCCGGGCGTCGCCCCGGCGCTGCTCGTCGCGCTCGGCCTCGCGCTCGCGTACGGCGCCCTCGTGGCCACCGGCCTGGCCATGCTTCGACGTCGTGCCGGGACCGTCATCCTCGCGCTGCTGCGGGTGCTGCGGCCGGTGGAGTGCCTCTTCGCGCCCGTGGCCGCGCCGCTCTCGCTGCTCGGGCGTCTCGTGGGGAGCCTGGTGCCCCCGGCCGGTAGCGCGGTGGGCGGGGATGCCGAGCGCCTGACCGCCCTCGCCGTCGAGCACGTGATCGAGGAGGGCGAGGAGCAGGGCTCCATCGCCGAGGATCAGGCCGCGCTCTTGCGCAGCGTGCTCGAGTTCCGCGTGACCGTGGCACGCGAGGTGATGGTGCCTCGCACCCAGCTCACCGCCTTCGACATGAGCGCGCCCATCGAGGACGTCATTCGCGACGTGGTCGAGTCGGGACACAGTCGCTATCCCGTCTACGACGGAAGCATCGATCAGGTCGTGGGCGTGCTCTACGCCAAGGACCTCTTCCAGGCCTTGCAGGGTCGCGACGACGCGACGCCCGTGGAGCTACGCAGCGTGGTTCGCAGTCCTGCGTTCTTCTGTTCCGAGAACCAGACCGTGGGCAGCCTGCTGCGCGAGATGCAGGTGCGCAGCTCCCATCTGGCCGTGGTGGTCGACGAGTTCGGTGGCACCAGCGGTGTGCTCACCCTGGAGGATATCCTCGAGGAGATCGTCGGCGAGATTCGTGACGAACACGACGACGAGGAGGCCTCGGTGCAGGAGCTCGAGGACGGTCGCTGGGTCGCGGACGCGGGTACCTCCGTCTACGACTTGGCCGAGCTGATCCAAGGCTTCGCCGACGGTCCCGAGGGCGACTACGACTCCCTCGGGGGGCTGGTCGTCTCCCTCGCCGGTCGCGTCCCGCAGCAGGGCGAGCGACTCGAGCGCCACGGGTTCGAGTTCTTGATCCTCGATGGCGACGAGCGGCACGTGAAGCGCGTGCAGATCACGCGCGCGGGCTCTCCGGGGGAAGCCTCCGAGCAAGAGGAGATCCGCCGTCAGAGCTCCGCGTAGAGGGCCTCGACGCGAGCACCGTCCATGCGCGGCGTGATGATGGCGTAGTGGGCCAGTCCGCCTCCGGGCGCGGCGCCGACGGAGCCGACGTTCACGATACTCAGCTCGTCGAGATCACGCCTGAAGGGCACGTGGCTGCCGCCGCAGACCACGATGTCGGCGGGATCGTCGCCCACCAACGCGGACAGCTCGGCGTCGCTCATGTCGTGGCTCATCTCGAGTGAAGCGTCGACGGGAGAGCCATGCACCATCACGATCTCGCTGCCATCGATCAGCGGAATTCGCAGCTGCTCCGGGAGACGCCGTAGGCGCTCGACCACCAGATCGCCAAGCGCTCGACGGGTCTCGACGAAGAGCTTGGACATCGAGCGCTCCTCCTCGTTCTCCGGCAGCAGCGTGTCGGGATCGACCATGCACAGCGCGGTGTCTCCCAGGCCGCGCACGCAATGGGCGCCCACCTTGCTCAGGAGCTGCCAGACCTCGAGCGGCTTGTCCCCGCCGAAGAGCAGGTCTCCCGCCACCCAGATGTCGCGCACTTCGCGCATGGCGAGCTCGTCGAGGACGCGCTCGAGGGCGGAGAGGTTCCCGTGGATATCCGACAGGAAGCCCATGGGGCGGGCGGCAGGGGCGCCAGTGAGCGACATGGCCGGAGTGTAGCAGGCCTGCCACGGCACGCCCGCGTGGTTGCCGGGCGTCGAGGGCGCCCGTGAGTGACATGGCCGGACTGTAGCAGGCGGTGGCTCATGCGCCCTGTCCGGAAGTTGGAAGTCGCATGTAGGCAAATGTAGTATAGGCAGGTGAGCGCAACACCACGACCTGGCAGCAGGAGGGCCCCAGGCCCGGCCAAGGCCAAGCGGGGCGCGATCGTCGGCGCGGGACCACGGGTCGTGCTCGACAGGGCGGCGGAGGAGGCGATCTTTCGCCACGCGCGCATCCTCTCAGAGGGCGCGCCCAAACGGGCCGAGGGTGCGACGCAGTTCTTCGGCAGCACCATGGTCACGGTCGACCTCTCGGCCCTCGGGCAGCACGTGCGAGGCCTCCACTCCGAGGCTGGACGTGCGCGCCTGCTGGCCTGCATCGACGGCTCCGTTCGAGTTCACCTGCGGCTGTTGCGGCTGGCGCGAGCCGATGCCTGGAGCCGGTGCCCCGACGGTGAGCTCGGAACGGCTCAGGTCGAGGTGCGCGCGAGCATCCAGGGTGGAAAGCTGTTGATGGACGTCGACCTCGAGGCGCCGCTGCATCGGGCACTGGCGGACGTCGAGACCTGAAGCCCATGAACATGAACGCATTCGATCCGTCGCGCTCAGGCGCGTTCGTTGGGGAGCTCGTCCTGTGAGCGACGAAGGCGACAACGTCATCCATCTGGTGTTCGGGCCCGAGGGAGGTCGGCGCCAGCCGTTGACCAAGGCGCCGCCCCAGGTCGAGCCGACGGCGACGGATCCCGAGCGTCGTAGCGGGCGTCAGACGGCGGATCCCCTGGCCGACCTGTACGGCTATCGCGAGGTGGCGCGGCTGCTCTCCCTGCCGGAGAGTCGGCTCCGTTACTGGACGCGCGTCGGCTTCATGCCTCCCAGCGTCCACTCGGGTCGCCGCCACTACTACACCTTCCAGGACCTGATCGCGCTGCGCGCGGCCAAGGAGCTGCTCGCCTCGGGTGTGCCCTTCGCCCGCGTGCGTCGATCGGTCGAGGCGCTGCGCGAGGCGCTGCCCAAGATCGTGCGTCCGCTGGCCGAGCTGCGCGTGGTGGCCGACGGAGCGGCCATGTTCGTGCAGGACGAGCAGGGCGGTTACGAGCCCTCCACGGGCCAGGCCGTGCTCGACTTCCGCGTCGAGACTCTGCGCGAGGACGTGGTGCGCGTGTTGCGCCGGCCGCCTGCGGGCGAGGAGGCCCGTCGTACGGCCTATGAGCGCTACCTCGAGGGTTGCCGTCTCGACGAGGACGAGGCCACGGTCGAGCGCGCGGAGGAGGCGTACGTGGAGGCGCTTCGTCTCGATCCGTCGCTGGCCAACGCGCTGACGAATCTGGGCAACATCCACTACCGTCGTCACGATCTCGAGCAGGCCGAGCGTCTCTACCGACACGCCTTGGCCGTCGATCCCGAGCAACCGGAGGCTCACTACAATCTGGGCTTTCTGCGACTCGAGGAGGGCGAGGCCGAGCAGGCGCGGCGTCAGTTCGAGGCGGCCCTCGAGGTCGATCCGGCCTTCGCCGATGCGCACTTCAACCTCGGCCTGACCCTCGAACTGCTAGGCGACACGGGAGAGGCGCAGACGCACTTCCGCATCTACCTGGAGCTCTGTCCCGACAGCGAATGGAGCGCGGAGGCGCGCCGACACCTGGGCCGTTAGCGTCCGAAGCGAAATAAACGGATCGCCTTCCTGCGTCGAGGCGCCCCGCTCGCAAGGCGCGAGGAGCGAACATACCGGGGGTATGTGAGCGACGAGCAACGCAGCGAGCGGGGATGG
>JAACVI010000484.1 GCA_009992505.1 Myxococcales bacterium | reverse complement strand
TTCCCAAGGCGCAGTGTTCCCAAGGCGCAGTGTTCCCAAGGCGCAGTGTTCCCAAGGCTCACTGGCCACGATAGAGTCCAACGCGGAGCGTATTCGATGCGACTGAAGATCATCGCTGGCAACCTTCTAGCCGTCCTCCTGGTCGGCTTGGTGTCCTATTTCTTCGTTCACTCGCAGATTCAGAAAGAACTGAATACGCGAGTGGATGCGCGAGTGCGGAGCGACGTCACGCTCTTCAATCGCTCATTCCGCCTCAGCGCGCTGGAGTTCGTCGCACAGGTCGAAGGACGCGCGGGGACCCAGGCGCCTCGGGGTGCTCTGGGCGCGCTCGATCAGGACAGCCGCCGTCAGCGGGCGTTCACCGCGGTCGAAGCGATCGCCCAGTGGTTCCGCGATCCGTCCCGCCGCGGAGAGTTGCCCGCCTTCGTCGCTCTGACCGACGAGACCGGGCGTGTCCTCGCGCGCAACCAGGACATCAACCGCATGTTCGGGGTTCAGCTCGCGCGCCAGATTCCCGCGCTGCGTTCGGTGCTCGCCGACGGCGTGCCTCGCCACGATGGCTGGCTGACCCAGGACGACGCCAAGCTGCTGCAGGTGGTCGTGGCGCCCGTGCGCAACGATTCCGGTGGCGTCATCGGCGCGCTGGTCGTGGGCTATGAGCTGTCCAACGGACTGGCCATCCGCGAGTCCTCGGTGCTCGGCTGCGACGTCGCCTTCCTGGTCGATGGTCGCGTCAACAGCTCCTCCGTCGACGGTCCCGCGGCCGCCGCGATCCCCGAAGCGCTGTTCGGGGCGTCCACCGCCGCGGCCACGACCGCCGCCCTGTCGGGCACGCCGAGCGACCTGCGGACGGCTTCCCTCGCAGACGACGACTACGCAGTCGTCGTGGCGCCGCTTCCGCTCACGCCTTCTGTGGCCATCGGCTATGCGGTCATGATCGACCGCAGCGCCAGCTTGGAGCTCCTGAGCGCCGCCTACATCATCCTCGTGATGATGGTGCTCGGTCTCGTGGGCGTGATGGTCTATGGCTTTATCATCGGGGGGAGCTTCCTCAGGCCCCTCGAGGAGATCGAAGAGTCCGTGCTCGCCGTCATCAACGGCCGCACCGATCTGCGACTGGACATCGAGAGCGCGGAGTTCGGCGGGCTCGCCTACCGCATCAACCAGTTGATCAACGTGTTCACCGGGGTCAGCGAGACCGACGAGGAAGGCCACGTCGCCGCCTCCCAGGCACCCGCAGCTGCCGGCTGGGGCGGAGGCTCGGAAGAAGCAGCGGGTGCCGCCGCAGCGCCAGCAGCCGACGCGGGCACGGGGCCCATCGACGACCCGAGTGTCGCGGGACCCTTGGCGGCCGAGTCCGATGAGGCCTACGGCGCGCGCATCTACCAGGAATACACCGCGGCCAAGCAGGCGGCGGGCGAGGACGTCTCCGGGATTCCTCAGGAGCGCTTCCTCAAGCGCCTCGAGGGCAACGGCAAGGCGCTGGCTCAGAAGCATGGTTGCGCGTCCGTGCGTTTCATCGTCGAGGTTCGTGGCGCGCAGGTCGTGCTGCGGCCCGTGCTGCTGCGCTAGTCCGCCACCGCGGACCCCGAGCCCCAGTGCGC
>JAACVI010000017.1 GCA_009992505.1 Myxococcales bacterium | reverse complement strand
GGCCACACCGACCTCGCGCGGCTCTACGTCAACAAGCCCCAGTCGCTACATCCGGTCCAGGTGATTTCTGGACACCTCTTGAGCCGCGCAGACGCCACACATGGTGAAGGAGCGGCTGAGGCGCCCGAGCCTACCCGCGACGCGCCCTCGCAGGCCAGGGAGGGGCCCGCTCGGGTTTGCGTCGTCGGCCTCGCGCGCGCGGCGGGCCCGTGCCAGGCTTGGTGATGAGCCGCGGGACTCGCCCGGGTGAATCTCGCGGTCTCCGCCACGTCCAAGTGCAGCGGGGCGATTTCCATCTCCTCGCCCCACTGGTATCGTTCGCCGCCTTTCCGACGAGCCGTGGCAAGCCCGATTGTTGCCCAGGAGTCTTCCATGAAGCGAGTTCTACAGAGCGTCCTCCTCTCGAGCTTGGTCGCCCTCGCGTTCACTTTGTCCAACGTGGCCACGATGGCCGACGCGCAGCGCCGCCATCGCGGTCGCGCGCGCGAGCCCGCTCGACCCACGCAAGCTCCGAACAGCGACGCCATCGCGCCCGCCTTGGGGGACATCCATTGGGGGATGACCAAGGACGAGGTCCTGCGCTACTTCACGAAGCAGGTGCGTGAGGAGTTCCATCCCGCGCTGACCAAGGCTCCCGGTGCCATCGAGGAGGATCAGATCCGCCACCAGATGAGCGAGAAGATCCTGCGCATCCGCGACAGCTACATTCAGTTCCACGGTCAGACCACTGGCTACGACTCGGGCTTCCTGCGCCCGGAATTCACGCACAACAACGGCGAGTCCATGCTGCGCGTGCAGACCGACCAATCGGACGACTACTACTTCTTCATCCGCGGGCGGCTCTGGAAGTGGTACCGGGCCTTCAATTCGACGGTCTTCGGCGGCGCCACCTTCGATCAGTTCGCGGCCGCTCTGCAGGGCCGATTCGGACCGGCCTGGGAGCGCAACGAGCCCACCCACGAGGGCGGCGAGCGCGTGCATTGGCTCGAGTGGCAGGACGACGCGACGCATCTGCGGGCCGTCGACAACAACTCCTTCTACGGCTTCTACTGCCTGGTCTTCGAGAGCAAGGAGACCCTCGAACGTCTGGCGGAGCTGCGGCCGAACCGCAGCCGGCCCGAGGCGCACGGTCACTCCCTGGTCGACGCCGTCACCTCGGGAGAGGGCGACACGGCCAGCCCCGACACCAACCCCGACATCATCGACCGCATCACGGGCCACATCCGCAACCGTCAGGACGCGCCTGAGGGGGACGGCGACAACCATCAAAGTCACGGCGGATCGGGCGACACGGTCGGCAACGATCCGTTGCGCGGGCTCTGAGGGCGGACGCCCCGCGCGTCAGTCGCCTTCGGGCGCTTGGCTCGTCTTCGACGGCGCGGGTTCCGACGCTCCGACGTCGGGCACCTCAGACTTCGGCCCAGCGTTCTTGAGCCCAGTGTTCTTGAGCCCAGTGTTCTTGAGCCCAGTGTTCTTGAGCCCAGTGTTCTTGAGCCCAGTGTTCTTGAGCCCAGTGTTCTTGAGCCCAGTGTTCTTGAGCCCAGCGTTCTTGAGCCCAGCGTTCTTGGGATCGGGGCGCGAGTGGATGTCGATGCGTGGCGTCGCGCCCACGACCTGCCTGAGCAAGGGCTCGAGCAGCTCCCGCTGCGTGTAGGCCAGGCCCGGGCAACCCGCGCACGCTGCGCCCAGACGCAGCTCGATGCGCGCGTCGGTCACCTCGACGATGGTCAGGCTCCCGCCGTCCGCTTCGACCAAAGGTCGGAGCGTCTCCCGCACGATCTCTTCCACCTTGCGACGCATAAGGGCGCAACCTAGCGCGCCACGGAGCATGTGGCGAGTCCTGGTGTTGTCGGGCCCGCATGCGCTAACATTCGGACTTCGTGCCCGATCGCCGCTACCGCCTGCGCTTCCTCCTCCAGGAATTGGACCTCGTGGGACCCGAGGTGGTGTTCGGGCGCAGTCCGGACTGCCACATCACGCTCGAGGACCCGCTCGTCTCGCGTCGGCACGCTCGCATCACCATGGGCTCGGACGGAGCCAAGGTGGAGGATCTGGGGAGCCGAAACGGCGTGCGCGTCAACGGCCGGCGCATCATTGAGCCCTGGGATCTGGCGAGCGGCGATCGCATCCGCATCGGCACCCAGGAGTTGGTCTTCTCCGTCACCCGTCGGGGTGACAAGAGGACGTCGCGCTCGACCGGCTTCATGCTCATCTGCAGCGCCTGCAGTGTGCCCTTCCCGGAAGGTAGCGCGCGTTGCCCGCACTGCGGCGCGGAGGTGGACGAACCTACTCTCACTGGGCAGATCGACGCCCCGGGTCATACCTTCGGCTTCGATCTCCTGGCGCAGATCCTCGACAAGGCCATCGAGACGGGTCGCAGCAAGGAAGCTGAACGCATCTTCCGGCGCGGTGCGGCGGAGATCGACGAGCGCCTCAGCACCGGCGTGCGCCTGGACGAGGCACAGATCGATCGCGTGAGCGGGGTCGCCCTGCGCCTGGCTCGGCTGGTCGACAGTCCGGAGTGGGCCGCATGGTGTTTGGCGCTGCACGAGCGGCACCGCCTGCTGCCCAGCGCAGCCACGATCGATCGCCTCGCGTCCGTCTTGCCCGAGCGTCCCGCCCTCGCACAGGTGGTCGAGGGCTTCCTGATCTGGGCCGAAGGGGCAGGCCTCGAGCGCCTCAGCCCGAGTCGCTTCCGGCGCCTTCAGTCACTCATCGGCGAAGAACCTACCCAGCCCTAGGGCGGCTGAAAGACCGGATCGCTCGTCCCTCGCGTTCGGCCGCGAAAGCGGGCGGCCCGTCAGGCGGAGACCACGCGCTCGAGGCCTTCGAGTCGGCGCAGCGTGAAGCGATCCGAGGCGCTCAGTTCGCGCTTGGCCCGCATCACCTCGAGGTAGGCGCGCAGAGACGTGGGCTCACGGTAGCGCGCGCTGCGCACCAGCTCGTGCAGGCGGTCGACGATCGGCGCCGGGATCAAGCGCCCGAGGATGGCGTGGAAGTCGAAGATGAAGTTGAACCAGCGGGGCTGGCGCAGCCCAGCGGCCAAGCCGAGGGCCAGCGTGGTCGCCTGCGCGACGAGTTCGGGGGGCATCTTCGCACCTCGGCTCGCCTCCTGCTTGAGAGCGTCGAGCTGCGCGCCGATCATGTGCGCCGCTTCGTCGTAGTGCCCCAGGCCGATGGCCTTCTCGACAATCGGAGCCAGCAGCACGAAGGCCGAGGTCTGGCGCGTGTCCTCGTCTTCGCTCAGGCCGAAGTCCACGGCTCGAAGCTCCAGGGTCGCACCAGCCAGGGTGTTCGCCGCCCGCGGGACGGGCGTGCCACAGCCGGGGCAGATCTTGTCGAAGGCCTCCAGCGGCCTCCGACAGCCCAGACATACCAGCAACTCGGAGGTCGGACTGCGGCCATTCTCCGCGCGTCCGAGCTCCACCAGGATCATCTCGTGGGAGCCGATGCCGACGCGGTCGAGGTGCCGCACCACCGCTTTGCCGCGGGCGTGCTTGCCGTTCACGAGCACGCCATTTCGGCTGCCGAGATCCTCGACGGTCACGCCCTTGGCACTCACCTCGAAGCGCGCGTGCTTGCGCGACACGAGCGCGTCATCGAGGGCCAGATTGCACTCGGAGCTGCGCCCGACGAGGAACTCTCCGGGTGGCATCTCCAGATCCGTGGCCTGATAGCGAAGGCGATAGCGGGTCACTGGGCGGAACCTAGCATGTTCCCGTGTCCACGTACGGTTCGCGCCAGAGGTCGCTCGCACCAAAGTGTCCGGCGCGAAATAAACTGATCGCCTTCCTGCGTCGAGGCGCCCCGCTCGCAAGGCGCGAGGAGCGAGCATACCGGGGGTATGTGAGCGACGAGCAACGCAGCGAGCGGGGATGGATCGGCGCAGGAAGGCCAGTTTATTTCCCGGCGGACACTGAGCCTCGCGGGCTCGGGAAGCGCGGGACACCGCTGACAGGGCTCGCGGCCCACTTCGAGAGACCCTTCGAGAGCCCCGTCGAGAGGCTTCCAGCGAGGAACCGGGAGCGGCACTCCGCCTACTGGGCCAGGCGCGCGATGTCGCCCAGGCCCTGCTCGAGCTGACCCTGCGTCTCCGACGTCTGGTCCATCATCACCTTCAGGCGCATGAGCTCCTGGTTGAGTTGAAGGAACGCCGTGGCCGGCTCGCCGAGAACTGCCTGCGAGTGCACGCCATCGTTCAGGATCACGTACTGGCTCGGGTTGTCGCTCAGATCCTGGCCCGTGTAGATGGTCTTCTCGAGCATGTGCCGGCTCGTACGCGAGCTGCGGACCTGGGCCGTGGTGGGCGGCGGCTGACCTTCCTGCAGTTCGGGCGGCTGCACGAAGACCAACGCGCAGCTGAACATGCCCTCGTTGGATTGGGGGATGCACCCGGTCGGGGCGGTGGACATCGAGCCGAGCGCGGCAGCCGAGCGGTCGAGCTCCTGGTGCCTGGCCTCGCCGCCCACGCGCGCGGCGAGCTGCTCGAAGCCGTCCCAGAGCAGGCCGACGTTGTTGTAGTAGTCGAAGAGCTGGTCGACGGTGGTCGGGTTGAAGGCGCTGTAGCGGCGGCGGTTGAACATGCCGGCCGTGAAGGGCTTCTCGATCGCGCGCAGCGCTGTGATCGCCTCGTAGTCCACGTGGGGTGTCTTGCCCGGTCCGGCCGCCATCGCCGCCACGGCGCGGTCGAGCAGGGTCTTGGCCTGGTTCACCTTGTCGCTGGCTTCGTGCACGGAGTGGTAGATCGCCTGACCGTCCTCGGCGGCGAGCTTGTAGGTCGTGCGGGAGTTGGCGGTGCTGCCGACGCCAAAGCCCACGATGAGGCCGAGAATGGCGCCCATGCCCAAGATGATCGGGACGCGACCGCGCTTCTTGCGACCTGCCTCTTCGTCTGAGACGCTCACCGTCTCGTCGATGACGAGGTGCACCTGCTGGGCCGCGGTCGGCGCGGCCGGCGCCGGTGCCCCGAAGGGATCGGCCGGCTGCGAGGGCGCCGCGGGCTGTGCGAAGGGAGGCGCGACGATTCCGCCGGGACTCGAGGGCGCGTTCGATCCGGGCCCTCGCATCGATGGAGGCGCGACGATGCCCCGCGGGCGAGCCACCGGACCGCCCAGGTTCGGCGGAGGTACGGCGGCGCCGGGCGCGGCACCCGCCGTACCGGGGGTAATCGTGCGGCCCAGTCGAGCCTTGAGGTCCTTGATCTTGCGGGGTTTGTTGGGCTCGTCGGGCATGTCTTGGAGTTTCCTATCGGCCCCCCGAGCCGGCAACTCGCTGCACCTAGTTGGGGTGCACCAGATCGGCTCGCGTGTAGATCGGCTTCGATGTCCGCCCCCCGATGGTGGGGGTAAATCGAAGTGGCCTGCACGTTATCCGGGCCCACTCTGGGGTGTCAAGCGGCAGGAACGCTCGGATGCGGATCTCCTGGACCCGCAAGGCCCGACGCCTTCGGCTCGGCAGCCGTGGCGTCGACTGCTAGGCTCCCGCCCATGCGTGATGGAGACGTCGAGGAGCGTCGGTTCTCGTCTTTCGACGGGACCGTCTTGGCCCGTCATCGAGTGGGGGAGGGCCCGCCGATCCTGCTCTGCAACGGGCTGGGCGGGAGCTACAAGGCGTGGGTCCATCAGATCGACTATCTGTGCGATCGCTACAGCTTCCACTCCTGGGACTACCGCGGGCTGTACGCCTCCGCGGCGCCCTCGGACGCGGACGCGCTCAGCGTCGAGGATCACGCGCGTGACGCCCTGGCCGTGCTCGACGCGGCCGAGCAGGAGCGTGCGGTCCTGGCGGGATGGTCCATGGGCGTGGCGGTGGCGCTCGAGGTCTTCCGGCAGGCGCCCGAGCGTGTGGCCGGGCTGGTGCTCGTGAATGGCGTCGCCGGGGGGCTCTTCCCCGGCATCCTCGAGCGGCCCGAGCTGGGCGAGTTCTTGCCTCGCGCCTTGCGCACGCTCTCCTTCGTGCCCGGCATCACCGAGGCGCTGACCCGGCGCATCGTGCGCATGCCCGAGACCGTGCAGTGGGCCAAGCGCCTGGGCCTGGCCGCGGGGACGCTCGACGAGAGCATCTTCGGAGAGCTCGCGGCCTCCTTCGCCGACCTCGACATGCAGGTCTACCTGCGCATCCTCGAGCGGCTCGGTGAGTACGACGCGCGGCCCTTCTTGTCCGAGGTCGACGTCCCCACGCTGGTCGTGGCGGGTGAGCGCGACAGGTTCACGCCTCGGCGGGCCATGCGCGAGATGGCGGACGCCGTCCACGGCGCGGAGATGATGGTGGTCCCGGGCGGCACCCACTACGTGGCGGTCGAGTACCCGGAGCTGGTCAACCTCCGGCTCGAGAAGTTCTTGCGCGAGCGTGGGTGGCCGCCCCGTGGAGCCGCCTCTTGAGGTGGGCCTGCGCCTCGCTCGCCGCCGGGCTCTTGCTCGCCTGCTCCGGATCCGAGCAAGCGCCCGCGCCGACGGTCACGGATGACGTAGCCGCGCTGCAACGGGCCGTGGCTGCGGACACCTGCCCCAGCGCGCTCGCGGACGTGGACGGGGAGGTCGAGGACGGCAAACCCGTGAACGCGGCGCGTCTGCTACACAGCGCAGCGATCCCCGCCGCCGCGCGGCAGGTCGGGCGCATCCACGACACGCAGGTGCACACCTCCCAGGGCATCACGCTGCGTCAGGAAGGCGAGACGCTCTACGACGCGCGCCGGGCCGCATTGGAGGGCTACGCCGACGTGCTCGAGCGCGGTGTGCTCGAAGACATGGATCTGGTGATGGCGCTCGACGCTCAGCGTCGCGCGGACGCGGCCCTTGGCGCCTACCTGGTCCGCCTCGAGGAACTGCGACCCCTCGCGCGGCGCGCCGGACACGACAAGGAGGTCGAGACTCCCGCGCACGACCTGCCCGCGCCGGCGGCCGCAGGCCGTTGACCGTGGACGCGGCGGCGGGTACGTCGGGGACGATGGTCGTCGTGATCGACAACTACGACTCCTTCACCTTCAACCTGGTGCAGTACTTGGCTGAGTTGGGCGCGGAGGTGCGCGTCGTGCGCAACGACGCCATCGACGTGGCGGGGCTCGCGGCGCTCGAGCCTGCGGGCGTCTTGCTGGGACCGGGGCCGGGCGCGCCTCCGAGCGCGGGCATCACGCTCGACGTCATCCGCGAGCTGGGAGCCACGCTGCCCATGCTCGGCGTCTGCCTCGGTCACCAGGCGCTGGCGGAGGCCTTTGGCGGCAAGGTGGTGAGGGCGTCGCGGCTGATGCACGGCCGCACCTCGGAGATTCATCACGACGGGCGCGGGGTCTTTCGGGGCCTGCCCGACCCCTTCACCGCCACGCGCTACCACTCGCTGATCGTGGAGGAGAGCACGCTGCCGGATTGCCTCGAGATCAGCGCGCGCACCCCTGAGGGTGAGATCATGGCGCTGCGTCATCGCACGCTGCCGCTGGAGGGTGTGCAGTTTCATCCGGAGTCGTTCCTGACCGAGCACGGCCACGACCTGCTCGCGTGCTGGCTCGACACGCTGACTCGCCAGCTCGAGCGGCCCGAGATCCAGGGCGCCGCGTGCTGAGCGACGCGCTGCGCCGAGTCGTCGAGGGCGAGACGCTCTCGGACGCGGGCATGGAGGACGCGATGGAGCGCATCCTCTCGGGTGACGCCAGCCCCGTGCAGCTCGCGG
Organism: Myxococcales bacterium; assembly: GCA_009992505.1. GTDB lineage: Bacteria > Myxococcota_A > Polyangia > Polyangiales > Houyiibacteriaceae > JAADHO01. Next base: position 4,333 of record JAACVI010000017.1, on the reverse strand, counting down.
CGCTCTCGGTCGCGCTGCGCATGCGCGGCGAGTCCGCAGGGGAGCTCGCCGCCGCCGCCCGCGTGTTGCGTGCCCACGCCGCTCGCGTGGAGCTGGTGGGCGAGGGCGTGCTGCTCGACACCTGCGGCACCGGAGGCGATGGCCTGGGCACCTTCAACATCTCGACCGCCACCGCCGTGGTCGTGGCGGCGGCGGGAGTCCGCGTCGCGAAGCATGGCAACCGGGCGGTCTCCTCGCGTGCGGGCAGCGCCGACGTTCTCGAGGCCCTGGGCGTGCGCATCGATCTCTCGCCCGCGCAGGTGCGCGCCTGCGTCGAGGACGTGGGCATCGGCTTCCTCTTCGCGCCCGCGCATCACCTCGCCCTTCGTCACGCGGCGCCTGTCCGGCGCGAGCTGTCGCTGCGCACCTTCTTCAATCTGCTCGGACCCCTGGCGAACCCCGCGGGGGCGACGCATCAGCTGGTCGGCGTCTATGCCGAGGACCGCGTCGAGATCGTGGCCGAGGTGTTGCGCCTGCTCGGATGCGCGCGCGCCTGGGTGGTCCACGGAGCCGGCGGGCTCGACGAGATCTCGCCCCTGGGCAGCACGCGCGTCGCGAGGGTCGAAGCGGACAGCGTCTCCCTGACCGAGGTCACGCCCGAGGACTTCGGGCTCGCGCCGGCCTCGGCCGAGGAGCTGCGCGGAGGCGACGCGGCCGAGAACGCCGAGATCATCCGCGCCGTGTACGCCGGCGAGCCGGGTGGAAGGCGCACGGCCGTGCTGATGAACGCGGCGGCCGCGCTGGTGATCGCGGGCCGCGCGTCGGACCTGCACGAGGCCACGGAGCTGGCGAGGGTCGCCATCGACTCGGGGGAGGCTACGCGCCGCCTCGATGCCTGGATCGCGCGGAGTCAGGCTTCGTGAGCGTGCAGCGAGCGGGCGCCCGCGACTATCTCTCGGAGATCTTGACGCGCACGCGTCGGCAGAACGAGCGACGCCGAGGCCATGGCTTCATCGCGTCGGCCGTGCCCGAAGGATCGAGGCTCTCCCGCGAGAGCTTGCTGGCCGCCTTGCGCCGACCTCCGGGCGCGGCGCCGCGCATCATCGCCGAGATCAAGTTCAGGAGCCCAAGCGCGGGGGAGATACGGCCGTGGTCCGCCGGTGAGGCGGTGCGCATCGCGCGCGGCTACGAGCGAGCGGGCGCGGTGGCGGTGAGCATGCTCGCCGACGCCCCCGGCTTCGGCGGCAGCAATTTGGCGGTGCGCCGGGTCTCTCGGGCATGCTCGAGTCCCGTGCTCTACAAAGGTTTCGTGCTGGAAGAGGCTCAACTCGAGCTCGCGCGCAGCGTGGGCGCGCGCATGGTGCTCTTGCTGGTGCGCGCGCTCTCCGACGCGGAGCTCGACGCGCTGGTGCGCCGCAGCCTCGAGCTGGGCCTCGAGCCCGTGGTGGAGGCGGCGGACGGCGCCGAGATCGACCGTGCGCTGGCGACGCCGGCCCGCGTGCTCGGCGTGAACGCCCGGGATCTGGCGAGCTTTCGCGTCGATCTTCAGCAGGCTGCGGACTTCCTCGAGGCCTTGCCCTCGGATAGGATCGGGGTCTTGATGAGTGGCGTGCGTGGCAATCAAGAGCTCGCGCTGGCTCGCGAGAGTCGGGCGGACGCGGTGCTCGTGGGCGAGGCGCTGATGCGCGCGCCCGAGCCGGGGCGCTTGCTCACGGAGTGGCTGTCATGAAGCCTCGTTCGACACTCCTCGTCACCGGCGCTCTGGGCACGGTCGGCCGCTACGTGGTCTCGCTGGCCGAGGCGCAGGGCTATCGCGTGTTCGCGAGCGACCGGATCGCCCGCGGCATGAGCGTCCCCGTCCGCGGGGAGGTGCGCCCCGCGGATCTGCGCGTGCCCGGAGTCGCCGACGAGCTGGTGAAGGGCGTGGACTTCGTCATCCACACGGCGGCGCAGATGGATGCGGACGCCACGGCGCAGGAGCTCTTCCAGGTGAACACCGACGCCACCCTCGCGCTCTATCGCGCGGCGGCCAAGGCCGGTGCGCGTCGCATGGTGCATCTCTCCACGGCCACGCTCTACCGCAGCGCCGCAGGTCCCCTGCCGGAGAGCACGGAGCTCGTCCCTCGCGGCCCCTACGGTCAGTCCAAGCTCGCCGCGGAGCGTGGGCTGCTCTCGGCCAGCGAGTCGCTGCCCGTGACCATCCTGCGCCCGGCGCCCATCTACGGTCGCCGCGGTCGACACTTCGCTGCCAGTCTGCTCGCCGTCGGACCGATCCTGCGCCTGACCATGCCACGCCTGCCGGGCCTGAGCGGAGGGCCCCTGGCGACCATGGCGCACGCAGAGGACGTGGCCCGGGCCGCGCTCTTCGTGCTCGAGCGCGACGAGGCCGCCGGCCGCACCTTCAACGTCTCGGATGGCGACGCCTGGACCCTTGGCGATCGACTCACGGAGACCTTTCGCGCCTACGACCTGCCCACCCTCGGGCGCCTGACGATGCCCGCGAAGCCCATGCGCTGGATCTCGCGCCTGCTGTTGGCGCCGGGGCCCTACCAGGTCGCCGACCGCGCGGCGCTCCTGTCCTGGGGACTCGTCACGCGGCGCCACGCCATCAAGGCAGCGCTGAGGCCGCGCATGGATCGCGAGGCCATGACGCTGCTGTACGAGCCGCTCGAAGTGGACGCGAGCGCCCTCGCCGCGCAGGGCTTCCGCCCGCGCCACACGGACTGGGCCAAGGCCTTCGAGTACGTGCTGCGCTGGTATCAGGCGGAGGGCTGGGTGCCGCGCTATGCGTGAGGGGCTGCCCGAATCGCTCTTCCGCCGCGAGGCCAAGGCGGTGGTTCAGCAAGGGTGGCTCATCGCCAAGAATCTGCGCCGAACCGCGCAGCGCCCCATGGGCCCACGCGTGGCCGTCTTCGTCCACGGCTTCATGGCGGCGGGTCCGGTCTTCGATCCCATGCGTGAGGAGGTCACGCGGCGCACCACGTGGGAGACGCTCGACTTCAACTACGGCCCGCTCTCGAGCCTCGACGTCATCACCGAGCGCTTCGCGCGCACCATCGAGGAGCGCGTGCCCAAGTCCAGTCGCCTCGCGCTCGTGGGGCACTCCCTCGGTGGACTTTTGTGCCGCCGCTACATCCAGCTCTCCCCGGGCGCGCGCAGCGTCGAGCGCCTGATCACGTTGGCCACGCCCCACGCCGGGACGCGCAGCGTGCTCTACGTGCCTGGCGTGCTCGCCACAGCCCTGCGGCCCGACAGCGATGCGATTCTGGAGCTCGGGACGTCCGTCACCCGTGGGGGTGAGTCGATTCCCCACACCGCCGTGGTGGCCGGTCGCGACAAGATGGTCACGCCTCCGAGCAGCGCGGGCGCCGTCGATCAGGCGCAGGTGATCCACTTCGAGGATCTCGGACACAACGAGCTGCTCTTCGACTCGCGCGTGTACGACGTCGTGGTCGAAGCGCTCGAGCGCTAGCCGAAGGCGTCCTGCGAGTCGCCGTCCTGCGGCGGGTGCGACGCCAGGCCCGGCAAGAGCACGCGCACGGTGGCCCCGTTCGGCTGGGCGTCCGCGAGCTCGACCTTGCCCCCGAGGCGGTCGACGATTTGGCGCACCAGGGCCATGCCGATGCCGATGCCGTGGGCGTGGCCGCTGGAGAAGAAGTCGAACAGGCTGTCGCGGGCCGCGGGCGCGATGCCGTCGCCGCCGTTCTGGACCTGCAGACAGACGTCGTCGCCCTCGTGACTGACGGCGATCTCCACGCAGCCTTCGTCCGTGGACGCGGTGATGGCGTTGTCCAGGAGGTTCCAGAAGACCTGCCGGATCGCGTCGTCGTCACCCCAGCAGGGCGCGGTGTCGTCGGACAGCGACAGCTCGATGCGGATGCCTCGCGCCTCGGCGCGTCCCTTGGCGGCCACGGTGCTGATCTCGCGCACCAGCGCGTTGAGGTCGACCTCTTCCTGCCTCAAGGAGCGCGGCTTCCCGGCGGTCAGCATGGCGCGCACGAGGTGGTCGAGGCGCTCGACTTCGCGCAGCACGATCGCCATCAAGCGCCGATCCTCCGGCGCCAGGCCTGGCGCGTCCTTCACCATCTGGACCGAGCCCGAGATGGAGCTGAGCGGATTGCGCACCTCGTGGGCGACGCCCGCCGCGATCTGTCCGAGGAAGGCCAGGCGCCGAGCCCGCTCCGCGCGCGCCTGGAGCTCTCGGATGTCGGTCAGGTCGCGGAAGCTGACCAGGGTGCCAGTCGGTGAGCCATCCGGTCCGCGCAGGGGAGAGGCGGTGAAGCCGAGGGGAAAGGTCGAACCGTCGAGGCGGCGTCCGTCGCCTTCTCCGTGGTCGGGCAGCGCGGCGGCGACG
>JAACVI010000016.1 GCA_009992505.1 Myxococcales bacterium | reverse complement strand
CCCTCGCCGTGTACGCCGCCGAGTGGTCCGCCGACCATGGCCGCGCGGAAGCTCGCGCCCTCGGCCATGCCGCCCGCGTGATCGTAGATCAGCTCGCGCAGAGTGACGCCGAGGGGCAGCTCGAACAGGCCCGGACGCGCGACGGCGCCAGCGACGCTGAAGAGCTTCATGCCGCGGCTCTCGCCCTTGCCAAAGGCCGCGTAGGCCGCGCCGCCTTCACGCGCGATGAAGGGCATGCAGGCGAGAGTCTCGACGTTGTGCACGGCCGTGGGCGCGCCGCGATAGCCCTGCTCCGCCGGATAGGGAGGCTTGTACGAGACCTGCGCCGGTACTCCCTCGAGGCTGCGCAGGAGCGAGGTCTCCTCGCCGCAGATGTAGGCGCCGTGGCCGCGCACCAGGCGCACGTCGAAGCTGAAGCCGCTGCCCAGGATGCCCTGACCGAGCAGCCCGGCCCTCCGCGCCTCATCGAAGGCGGCGGCCATGATGCGCTGCGCACGCGGATACTCCGCGCGCAGGTAGAAGAAGCCCTCGCTCGCGCCACAGGCGAAGGCGGCGAGCAGCATGCCCTCGATCACGCCGTGAGGATCGCGCTCCATCAGCTCCTTGTCGATGAAGGCGCCGGCGTCTCCCTCGTCGGCGTTGACCACGAGGTAGCGCACACCTTCGGGGCAAGGCGCGCCTCGCACGGTGCGCAGCTTGCGACCGGCGGGGAAGCCCGCGCCTCCGCGACCGCGGAGCTTGGACGCATCCAGCTCGTCGAGCATGACGTCCGGGCCCAGCTTCAACATCTTCGCCAGGCTGGCGTAGGCGCCCGCGGCGCGTGCGGAGGTGAGGTCGACGTCGACGCCGAAGCGCGAGAGCAGCACGCTCTTGCTCGGATCCTCCGGCATCTGCACGAAGTTCCGAGGCTCCGAGAGCTCGGGCGCGACGCCCTTCAGGAGCGCGGACACGGCCGCTGCCTCGGCCTCGCCCGCCAGGGAGAACACATGCTGCTCATCGTCCTGTTCGAGCATCGCGTTCGGACCTTCGCCGCAGTAGCCGAGGCAGGTCGTCTCGCCCAGCTCGAGCTCGTCGACCTCGCCGAGCGCCTGCTCCAGCCGTCGCTGCGTCGAAGCGCCGCCTCGCGCCGCGCAGCCTTCGCCGTTGCACACGTGCAGCCTTCGGTTGGCCGGCGCGTCGGGCGAGAGTTCGTCGTAGAACTCGGCCACGGATCGCACCAGCGCCTTGGGCAACCTGAATTCCTCCGCCAGCGCGCCGATGTCCGCGGGCGTGATCACGCCATGTTCGGTGCGGATTCGCGAGAGTTTGTCGTAGACGGTCTCGCCCTTGCCGAGGAAACGATTCTGAAGCGCGATCAAGTTGGTCGACATGCGTGCATCCTGCCCCTCCCCTGCCATGCGTAGCAAGCTGGCGGGACAATCCGCGCGGGCTGAACTCGGCGGAATGGCAGTCCGTCCCCAGCCGGTGGTAGCCTGGCGCGATGAAGCAAGCAGGGGTGCTGTGGGCATGCGTCGTATTCGTATCTGCCTGCGGAGGCGGAACATCCGCTGAGGACGCGGGAGCGCCGGACAGCGGCGCGCACGATGGATCCACGAGTGACGCCGGTGACGCCGACGCCGGTGACACGGGACCCGCGCTGTGCGGCGACGACTCGGAGTGCGACGACGGACTCTTCTGCAACGGCGGAGAGCGTTGCGCGCCGAGTGACGCCACCGCGGACACATTCGGCTGCGTGCTCGGCACAGACCCATGCCTCGCCGGCCAGACCTGTGATGGGAGCGCCGCGCGCTGCCAGACGGAGTGCGAGCTGCACGGCGACGCCGACGGAGACGGACACGCCTCCATCGATTGTTCGGGCGACGACTGCGACGACTCCGATCCGAACCGCTACCCGGACAACAGCGAGGTCTGCGACGCGGCCAAGCACGACGAAGACTGTGACCCCACCACCTTCGGCTTTCGCGACATGGACGGCGACGGCTTCCCCGACGACCAATGCTGCAACGTGGACGCGAGCGGCGCCGACGTCTGCGGCACGGACTGTGAAGACGGCGTGCCCGGGGTGCACCCGACCGAGGCGGAGAGCTGCAACGGCATCGACGACAACTGCGACGGCGTGGCCGACGAGGGGCTGAGGATCGACGCCTATCACCCGGACTGCGACGGCGACCGCTACGGCGCGACGGGCTCCGCGGGAATCATGGGCTGCGCTGCGCCCGCCATGGCGCCACCCTGCGCCGCGCCGAGCTCCGTCTCCGCGTGGGCGCCGAACGCCGGCGACTGCGACGACACGAACGACGCCATCAACTCGGGCACGTCCGAGGACTCCTGCAATGGCATCGACGACAACTGCGACGGCCTGCTCTCCGCGGTCGAGGACGCGGACCGGGACGGATTCGCCAGCATCGCCTGCAGTGGAACGGACTGCGACGACACGGACGCGGCCATTCACCCTGGCGCGACCGAGGTGTGCGACGGAATCGACAGCGACTGCTCGCTGGTCACGGGAGCGGGCGGCGCCGATCCGGCGGAGGACGCCGACGGGGACGGCCACGCGCCGTTGGGAGCGGCCTGCGCGGGCGGCTGGCCGACCGACGACTGCGACGACGCTCACGACACGGTCTACCCCGGCTCCGCCGAGGTCTGCGACGGACTGGACAACGACTGCAACAGCACGGTGGATGACGCCGCGCTGACCGACGCTGACTGCACGTCGAGCCTGACCGGCGTGTCTGCCGCGGTGTGCAGCGCGGGCGTGTGCTCCTCGACCACCTGCCTGATGGGCTGGGAGGACTGCGACGTGGACGGCACGAATGGTTGCGAGATCAATCTGGTCACGGACGTCGCGAACTGTGGATCGTGCGGTCACGCCTGCATGCTCGCGTGCGGAGCGGGCAGCTGTGACGAGGCCGTCGAGGTCTCGGCCGGCAACGCCCACACCTGCGCACGACGCGCCTCGGGAGAGGTCACGTGTTGGGGATTGAACAGCATCGGCGAGTGCGGAGACGGAACCACCGTCCTGTCGCGGCCACGACCGGTTGCGACCGTCGATCTGGTGGACGCCGTGCAGGTGAGCGCGGGCTACTTTCACAGCTGCGCGCGACGCAGCACGGGCGAGGTCGTGTGCTGGGGCTACAATCGCCGCGGACAGCTCGGCGACGGAACGCGCACGAACCAATCGCGGCCCACGGCGGTCCTCGGACTCACGGACGCGGTCGACGTCGCCACCGCGGGTGACTTGCCCGGCGGCGTACACAGCTGCGCGCTGCGGAGCACCGGTGAGGTCGTGTGCTGGGGCTACAACACCTATGGTGAAATCGGAGACGGAACGACCACGGAGCGCCTCACCGCCACTGCCGTCGTGGGGCTCACGGACGCGGTCGAGCTGAGCCTCGGCAGCGGCCACTCGTGCGCGCGGCGGGCCACCGGCGAGGTCGTGTGCTGGGGCTACAACCGCTTCGGTCAGCTCGGCGACGGAACCGTCGTCGACCGCACGACGCCGGTGGCGGTCTCGGGGCTGACGGACGCGGTCGAGATCAGCGCGGGGTCGATCCACACCTGCGCGCGACGCGCGTCCGGACAGGTCGTGTGCTGGGGCCGGAACTACGACAACGAGCTCGGCGACGGAACCAACATGGAGCGCCACGTACCGACGGCCACGTCGGGGCTAGCGGATGCCGTTCAGATCAGCGCCGGAGGCAAGCACACGTGTGCGCGCCGCAGCTCTGGGCAGGTCGTGTGCTGGGGCTACAACTTCTACGGTCAGGTCGGCGACGGCTCGTCGATGCAGCGCGCCGTGCCCACGAACGTGTCGGGCCTCGCGGACACCACCGACGTCAGCGCGGGCGTCTCCCACACCTGCGCTCTGCGGACGTCTGGTCAGCTCGTGTGCTGGGGCTACGGCTACTACGGGCGCCTCGGCAGCGGAGACGAACTGGACCGACTCACACCCAGCAACGTCTCGACGCTATGAGGACGACCCTCAGCCAGACGGGGCAGCGCGGCGCGACCCGGCGACCATGGCTACTGCTGTGCGCGAGCCTGGGTCTCATCTGCGCCTGTGGCGGCGGAGGAGCGAGCGACGCTGGAGGTCACGACGCGACGGTGGACGCGAGCGACGCCGGAGACACCGGCCCCGCGCTCTGCGCCAGCGACGCGGCGTGCGACGACGGCATCTTCTGCAACGGCGCCGAACGCTGCGCCCCTGACGACCCGACCGCCGACATCCTCGGCTGCGCATCGGCCACGAGCCCCTGCCTCGACGGTCAGACCTGCGACGAGGCGGAGGCGCGCTGCATCACCGAGTGTGAAGTCGCGGGAGACGCGGACAGGGACGGGCACGACTCCATCGACTGAGGCGGCGACGACTGTGACGACGCCGACCCGAATCGCTACCCCGGCAACACCGAGGTCTGCGACGTGGCCAAGCACGACGAGGACTGCGACCCTTCCACCTTCGGCTATCGCGACAACGACTCGGACGGCTTCCCGGACGCGAACTGCTGCAACGTCGACGCCGCGGGCGCGGACGTGTGCGGCAGCGACTGCCAGGACGCGATGCCGACCATCCACCCGACGGGGGCCGAGTCCTGCAATGGCATTGACGACAACTGCGACGGCAGAGTCGACGAAGGCCTCGTGCGTCGTAGCTACCACCCGGACTGTGACGCTGATCTCTACGGCGCCGCGGGCTCGCCGGGTATCTCGGGCTGCGCTCCGCCGCCTGCGGATCCGACCTGTGCATCCCCGACCGCGACCTGGGCCACCAACGACTCCGACTGCAACGACGGCGACAGCCACGTGAACTACGGAACGTCCGAGGACTCCTGCAATGCCATCGACGACAACTGCGACGGCCTGCTCTCACCCGTGGAGGACGCGGATCGCGATGGCTCCGCCAACGCCACCTGCGGCGGCGACGACTGCGACGACAACGACCCGACGATCTACCCTGGGGCGCCCGAACTCTGCGATCGCGTGGACAACGACTGCTCGCTGACGGCGGCTCCAGGTGGCGTCGACGCCACCGAGGACGTTGACGACGACGGGCACGCACCGATCGGCGACACGTGCTCGGGCGGCATGCCCGCCGACGACTGCGACGACGCGGATCCGAGCAGCTTCTTCGGCCACGCCGAGGTCTGCGACGGAGCGGACAACGACTGCAACGGCACGGTGGACGAGGAGCCCGCCGCCAGCGCGAGCTGCTCGCTCGAGCACGCCACGGCCTGGGCGTGCACCAGCGGCGTATGCACCGCCACGACCTGCACGACCGGTTGGGGAGACTGCGACAGCGACCGAGCCAACGGCTGCGAGGACGACCTCACGGGCGGCTCGAACTGCGGCGCATGCGGCGCCTCTTGCGGGCTCGCGTGTCGAGCTGCCGCCTGCGATGACGCGGTGGAGCTGAGCTCGGGTAGCGAACACGTGTGCGCGCGACAGACCTCGGGCTCGGTCGCCTGCTGGGGCCGCAACACCTATGGAGAGCTCGGAGACGGAGGCACGACCAATCGCAACCTCGCAGGCCCTGTCCCGACCCTGGTCGGGGTCGCCGAGATCGAAGCCGGCGGCGAGCATACCTGCGCCCGCACGAGCGCCGGCGTCGTGCTGTGCTGGGGCCACAACACTTACGGACAGCTCGGAGACGGTACCAAGGTGGATCGCACCGCGCCGACCGAGGTCACGGGCCTCGCGGACGCCGTCGAGCTCAGCGCCGACAACGGTCACACCTGCGCGCGGCGCGCTTCGGGCGCCGTCGTCTGCTGGGGCCGCAACAACTACGGGCAGCTCGGTGACGGAACCATCACCGACCGCACGGCGCCCGTGACAGTCGCCGGCCTCACGGACGCCGTCGAGCTCAGCCTGGGCAACGGTCACAGCTGCGCACGACGCACCATGGGCGCCGTGGTCTGCTGGGGCGACGACTTCTACGGACAGCTCGGCGATGGAGGCAGCGGCAGCAGCGGCTCGCCCGTCGCTGTCACGGGCCTCACGGACGCCACCGAGATCGGCGCCGGCAACGGCTACTCCTGCGCGCTTCGTGCCTCGGGCGCCGCCGTCTGCTGGGGCAGCAACAGCGTGGGACAGCTCGGCTCGGGTCTTGGCTCCGCCAGCCGCGTCCCTGTTGCGGTCGCCGGCCTATCGGACGCCGTCGAGATCGACGTCGGCAGTGGCCACGCATGCGCCCGACACGTGGCCGGCACCGTGTCGTGTTGGGGCTACGACGCCTACGGCCAGCTCGGCGATGGGGCGACGACGACGCAGCGCGCGCCCGTGTCGGTCATAGGGCTCTCGGACGCGGTCGAGATCGTCACTGGAGGCTCGCAGAGCTGCGCTCGCGTCTCGTCCGGCGAGGTCTTCTGCTGGGGCAGAGACTACGCCGGCGCCCTCGGGGATGGCGGCTCGACCGACAGCTCACTGCCCGTACACGTGGTGCCGATGTGACTCACGCGACTTCAGCTCGTCACGGCTCGACCGAAGCGCGCGCGCTCCGGGCGGCGCTCGTCTCTGCGTGTCTGGCGCTGCTGGCCTGCGGAGGTGGCGGCGCGACCGACGCGGGGCACGACGCGGGCGACGGAGCCGTGGACGCGGGGCCCGCCGTCTGCATCGGCGACACGGACTGCGACGACGGGCTCTTCTGCAATGGCCCGGAGCGCTGCGCGCCCGACGACTCGACGGCCGACGCGATGGGCTGCGCGCACGGCGACGATCCCTGCCTCGACGGACAGACATGCGACGAAGCGACGGCGCGATGTCGCACGACGTGTGAGATCCGCGGAGACGCGGACCGAGACGGCCACGACTCCATCGACTGCGATGGAGACGACTGCGACGACGCCGACCCGAATCGCTACCCCGGCAAGACGGAGGTCTGCGACGTGGCGAAACACGACGAGGACTGCGACCCCACGACCTTCGGCATCCGCGACGTCGACATGGACGGCTACCCCGACGCGACCTGCTGCAACATCGACGCCTCGGACGCAGACGTCTGCGGCACCGACTGCCAGGACGCCATGCCGGGCGTTCACCCGACCGAGTCCGAGTCGTGCAACGGCATCGACGACGACTGCGACGGCATGATCGACCAAGACCTGCCCGTCTCTCCCTACTACGCGGACTGCGACGCCGACGGCTTCGGCGCCACGGGCTCCACGCCCGTGATGGCCTGCGATCTGCCCCGCATGTCACCGAGCTGCACAGCGCCCAGCCCCTGGGCGACCTGGGCGACGAACGAGTCCGACTGCCTCGACACGAACGGCAGCGTGCACGCCGGCACGTCGGAGGACGCCTGCAACGGCATCGACGACAACTGCGATGGCGTGCTCTCGCCGGTGGAGGACGCGGACCGCGACGGCTTCGCCAGCGTCCGCTGCGGCGGAACGGACTGCGACGACACCCTGGCCACCATCTACCCCGGCGCGCCGGAGCTCTGCGACGGGCGCGACGACGACTGCTCCTCGGCCACGGATCCAGGAGGCGAGGAGGTCACCGAGGACGCCGATCACGACCACCACTCGCCCGCGACGGCGGCCTGCATGGAGGGCTGGGCCAAAGACGACTGTGACGACGTGGAGTCCAGCGTCTATGGCGGCGCCACCGAGCTCTGCGACGGTCTCGACAACGACTGCAACGGCATGGTGGACGACGAGCCGATGGCCAGCGCCGACTGTCCGCTCGACCACGTGGACGTCTCCGTCTGCAGCGCGGGCGCGTGCGCGGTCGACACCTGCGCCAGTGGCTGGGGCGACTGCGATGGCGACGAGACGAACGGCTGCGAGCAAGACGTGCTGAGCGACGTCCGAGACTGCGGCGTGTGCGGCGCGAGCTGCCTGCTCGCTTGCCTCACGGGGGGCTGCGACGAGGCGGTCGAGATCACGACGAACACCGGCTACACGTGTATACGTCGCGCGTCGGGCAGGATGATGTGCTGAGGCGACAACACGTTTGGGCAGCTCGGCACGGGAACCACGACGACGCACCGCACGCCGACTGCCAACGGACTCACGGACGCCGTCGCGATCGAGGCCGGTCGGGTCCACGCCTGCGCCGCGCGTACGTCGGGTGAAGTGGCGTGCTGGGGCTACAACCATTACGGACAGCTCGGTGACGGCGGCACCACCCGACGCTACAGCCCGACGCCCGTCCCTGGCCTGACGGATGTCGTCGAGATCACGGCCGGATCCTCCCACACCTGCGCGCGGCAGAGCACCGGCCAGGTGCTTTGCTGGGGCGCGAACATGTCGGGACAGCTCGGCGACGGAACCACCACCGAGTGGCACACGCCGCATGCGCTCCCCGGCTTGACCGACGCCGTGGCGATCGACGCTGGCGACTCCCACACGTGCGCGCGTCGGGGCTCCGGCCAGGTCGTGTGCTGGGGCGCCAACCGCAACGGGGGGCTGGGCGATGGAACCACGACCCAGCGCCAGGCGCCCACCGCGGTGACCGGCCTGACGGACGCGATTGGCATCGGCGCGGCGCGCGACTACACGTGCGCCCTGCGCACGACGGGCGAGGTCGTGTGCTGGGGCTACAACACCTACGGACAGCTCGGCGACGGCAGCACGATGGAGCACCACGTGCCGATGCCGGTCGCCGGCCTGACGGACGCGATCACGGTCAGCACAGGCACCTATCACGCCTGCGCTCTGCGCGTGACGGGCCAGGTCGCGTGCTGGGGCTACAACTTCGTGGGCCAGCTCGGAGACGGAACGACCACGGACGCGAGCACGCCGGTCGCCGTGGTCGGCCTGACGGACGCCGTGGAGGTGCGCGCCGGAGGAACGCATTCGTGCGCGCGCCGCGCCAGCGGACAGATCGTCTGCTGGGGCTCCAACCGCGACGGAGAGCTCGGCGATGGAACGACGACCAGCAGCAGCATCCCGGTGGACGTGACGCCGCTCTGAATCTGGCCGCTCGCGCCTCGGCCCGAGCGCGCTACATTGCGGCGCATGCAGCCCCACGCCCTGGATGTGAACACCGTCGAAGCGCGGCGGCGCGCTCTGAACAAGCGCCTGGGACGCAAGCTGGCCGCGAGCTGCCACAAGTTCGAACTATTGCGTCCCGACGATCGCGTGATGGTGGCGGTGAGCGGCGGCAAGGACAGCTACACGCTGCTCCACCTCCT
>JAACVI010000015.1 GCA_009992505.1 Myxococcales bacterium | reverse complement strand
CCAGTTTGACGAGCCTTTGTGGAAGGGCGATACGGAGGCTCGCTGCACCTGTTCGGGACTTCTGGGTCATCGGACGCATGAAACTCTGCAAGGTTTCCTTACTTCCTCCCCTTGCACTGACGACCAGACGAACATCCCCGTCATCCAACACCTGGTCATGCAGTCTGAGCTCGCACGCGCTACCTTCAATCCTGACGCGTCCAACGACCAGCCCCCTGCCACGCCAAAGAACCGGCTGACTACGCACCAGCAGCGCGCCGTTGTCACTTACCTCAAACACTTACCTCAAACCTGCCGTCCCCGGACCAGTCCACGCGCACGTCTCCCCAATTTAGGACCGTGCAACCGGGCCGTATTTGCTCATGCACCTTCATCACGAAGTAGGTTGTCATGTCGCTCATCCGGCTACCGTAGCTTCCGGGCCGCAGCCAACTCCGCCACCGACTCACGTACAGCGAGATTCAGATCCCCACGCAGTCTTTCCACCCAATTCGTTTCATCCATCATCAGCGCGGCGCTAAGGACATCTGAACGCGCAAAACCAATCAGCGACACCATCGAGCAAAGGTACCACGGAGGGCTCCGCATGCTCGACCAAGCGCGATCAAGCCGAGCTCCCCGGCGCTTCGCGTCGACGAACCTCCCCAACCGCCGCCCAAAAACCCGACGCGCGGCACGCTCGAGTGCCGGAACTCCACGCCGGACGCAGCTCGACGCGCCGACGGCATCATTCAGACCGCGAAATCGAGCTCGAGCTGACCGAAAAGCGGTGGCGGGCCGCGCGCGAAGCGCCCGTGCAACACCCTCCCGACCTGCGCCGGCTCAATCACGGTCTACGACGTGCAGCCGGCCACCGCACTGGGCGCACTCGGTGATGTCCACGCGGAAAACCCGCGCAAGCAGCGACGCCCAGGGGTGCCGGCTTGGTCGGGTGGGCTTCGGCGGGCCACCGTGCTCTTCGTCGAGCAACAGCAGCTGCTCGCCCGGTTCGGGCTCCGGGCCGGGCACGACCTGGGCGCGGCACTTGGCGTTGCCGGCGAAGACTCCGTAATAGCGGATCATGTGGCTGTGGCTCTGACAGGCACGGCGAGCCGCGCGTTGTGGCGCCGGGATCAGCGCACAGAGCCGGGCGATGAGGTCGAGCGGCGTGAACAGCACGGCGGAGGTGCCGTCTCTCCAGCGTGACTTCAGCGCGACGCGAAGGCGCCCGTCGCCGTGCTCACTCAGGCGCTCCATGGCCAGCGGGGGGCGCGCGATGTAGCGGCACTGGCTCGAGGCGAGGTCGGTCCCAGCCCTCGACGCGCACCTTCGCGTGCACGTTCACACCGCCCACCTCGGCGACGGCGCCCGTGGCCTCGACTGCGACTCGCACGGGGCCGGTGAGCTTGGCCGTGCGCTGGCCGGCGTCCTCGCCGAGCAAGCGGACGCCACCGGCCGACGCGCCGTAGCAGCTCGCGAGCACCGGCTGCTCGTCGGCAAGCGTGTCGGGCGCGTCGTCGATGCCCTCGAGCCCGCGCCTCGACACTTGTCGTGGCACGACCTCTACGGAGCGCGCAGTAGCGCCAGGCCCCACGAGGGCACGCCACCGGCAACGTCGAACCTGCCTCCGACGAGTAGACCGTCAGCCGTGAACGCGAGCGCATCGACCGCGCCATCGACACCTCCACCGACGTCCTCCCAGCCGCTCGCGGTGCGGCGCACGAGGATACCCGGAGAGTCCAAGCTGTAGCCGTCTACGCCGCCCGCCACCAGCTCGTCGCCGAGAACCGCGAGCGCTCGAATCCAGGGCGAGTCGGACCCCAGCCGGCCCGCTGATGTCCACGTCGCGCCGTCGAAGGTCGCGACCGGCGAGCCAGCGACGAGTCCTCTCCCGCCCGCCACGAGCACGCCGCGATGCACCGCGAGCGCCTCGACGTAGCCGTCGAGCGGGTCGCCCAGCACGGTCCACGTGCCCGCTTGGTAGCGGGACACCCGCGAACCGCCGGTGGTGAGCTGCTCGGCGATGTAGAGCGCGCTGCCGTCGACGCTCAACGCGCTGACGGGTTCTGGAGCGACCCGGGCGCCCACCGCGGACCACACGGAACCATCCCAGCGCAGCAGGTGGCTCCCCTCGGCATTCGTGGCGTCGGTGAATGTCCCGCCCACATAGAGCGAGCCATCCTCCGCGACG
This sequence comes from Myxococcales bacterium, assembly GCA_009992505.1. GTDB lineage: Bacteria > Myxococcota_A > Polyangia > Polyangiales > Houyiibacteriaceae > JAADHO01. Next base: position 5,973 of record JAACVI010000015.1, on the reverse strand, counting down.
GCCAGCGCACTTACCGACGCCCCCGGAGCGAAGGTCCCGAGGTCCTCCCACTCGCCACCGGACCTTCGCGCGAGCGGCGTGCGCACGCCCAATCCGCCGGCGATGGTGAGGTCGAACGATCCGCCCGCGTATAGCGTGCCGTCCGCACCGACGGCCAGCGCTGCCGGCCCAAACGACTGGAACCCACTCCTGCTCGCGACTCCGTCGATGGCACCGTCGACCGCCATTTTGCCAACGTGGGACACGAGGCGATCCTCGATGACCTGGAAATCGCCAGCGACATACGGGCGACAGCCTGCACGGACGGCGAGCGCTTCCACGTTGCGCGGACCGTGGGCGACGCTCCCAGGGTGGTCGAGCGGGTGCCAACTCGAGCCCTCGTATCGGACGACTCCCGCCACCTCGTGCCAAGGGCCACCGACCGCGGCAGAGAAGGTCTCGGTCATGCGGCCTCCGAAATAGCTGTTCGGGCCATCGGTCGCGACCGTGAACGCTGGTGGGTAGCCGCCCTGCACGCCTCCGATCGACTGCCAACGCTCGCCGAACCAGCGCGCGACATGTTGGACGTAGGCAGCGGGTGCCACATGCGACCCGATCGTCGTGAAGGTCCCGACCGCGTAGATGCCACCGTCGTTCGCACGCGCGATCGAGAAGACCTCCATGGGAGAGTTGAAGTCCCCGAGACCGGGACCGAGATTCTCCCAGGCGCCGGCGGTCCAGCGCAGGACCCCGCCAAGCTGCGCGCCGCTGCCGAGGTAGACGCCTCCGCCGATCACGACGCGACCGCTCACATCATGCACGATGGCGTTGACCGGATTCGGACCCGGCGGCGTGAGACGTCGAGGGGTCGGCATCACGTCCCAGGACGAGCTGCCGGGCGCGTGGCACGCGACGTAGCCGCCCGAGCCTACCTGTCGTCCGCCGATGCAGAGGCCAGCGTCGTCGACGAGGATCGCGGCCACGTCGAATCCAACAGGCTTGTCGAGTGAGGTCCAGGAGCTGCCGTCCCAGCGCGCGAAGGAGTTCGGGGTCGAGACTGCATCGATCGCTCGGAAGAAGCCTCCCGCGAGCAGCGAGCCATCGACGTCGATCGCGAGGTCTTCAACCTCTCCGTTCGCGCTGCCAATCGAGGCCCACACACCGCCCGCGTAGCGGTAGATCGCCGCCGGATCGATGCCCGTGGTGCGCCCTGCAACATACGCGGTGCCGTCGGGCGCGACCGCGATTCGCCGCACAGCAACGGGAACCCCCGCGCCAAGGGCGCGCCAGCCTGCGTCCGCAGTCCATGCGACCACGTTCGACGTCGCGATTGGGCCCGCGTGCGAGAACTGCCCGGCGACGAAGAGAGCGTGTTCATGAACCGCAAGGTCCCACGCCTGAGCAGGGCCCGGACCGTCGAACGACAGACCTCGCGGCCCGAGGTCGGGCGACCAGACGCCCGCACCGAGATCCCACGCCTCGAGCGCCTGGTCCTCGCAGGGCGGCGGCCCCGCGTCGAATGCCGCGTCGCCGGCATCCGCGTCGAGACCGCCATCGAGGCTCGAGTCGGCAGGGGCGTCTACCGCCGCATCCACTGTCGCGTCGCTCGACGTGGACGCGGATCCGCATCCGGCGAGCGTGATCACGACGAGCAGCAGCGGCCATGCAGCGCGTGGCCAACGGCCAAACAGGTTCGAGGGAACCTCTTCAGAGCCCGATTTCGCCGCACGATGGTGACCCCTCATGGGAACGATCGTATCAGAAGACGGCGCGAAGTGGGCGCACGGGTCAATGCGAGGCCGGGGGGGCGCACCCGAATCCAAGAACAGGCCGGGCGTGAGAGGCCATTCAGGGCGCACGGGGTAGACGAAGGGCTCGACGTCCGCGGCTAAGGGCCCGCGGCTCGCTGTGCCCCGGCTCGGACAAACGCGTCCAGCCCCGGTCGCCGACCGGGCTCTCGATGAACGGCGGCTTCCACCAATGCGCCGAGCTCCGGCGCGACCGGCAGGGCGTGGCGGTAGCTGCTCAGGGGGAAGGCGTCCTCGCTCGCGGCGCGTTCCAGCTCGACCTCGAGCTCCGGGTGAGCGAAGGGGCGCTCGCCGGCGATCAGGCTGAAGAGCATGACGCCAAGCGCATAGACATCTGACGCGGGCCAGGCCGCGGCGCCAGCCACGCACTCGGGAGCGATGCTGCCGTGGGTCCCGACGACGTGACCCTCGGGCGTGAGCGGCGCTACGCCTGGCCCCGAGGCGTGCCCGAGGTCGGCCAGCACGTAGTCTCCGTGCGCGACTTCGCGCGGATCGCCGCTAGCGCCTACGAGGACGTTCGCAGCCCGCACATCGCGATGCAGGATGCCTGCGCCGTGAAGGCACGAGAGGGCGCCCGCGACACGCGACGCCAGGGCACGGAGATCGAGGTTCAGGAGAGATTCCCGAGCGAGCTTCGCGAGGTCGCGTTGGTAGCGCGGCAGGAGGAGTCCCGTGGGCGCGTCGGGTGGTCCAGCCGTGCCGAGCAGCTTGACCAAACCCGGATGCTGACAGCGCCCGAGCAAGCGGGCTTCACGTCCGATGCGCGCCGCGCCCTCCTGGTCGCCCAGGCGTGAGCGCTTGAATGCCACGGGGCCCACTCCGGCGATCTCCGCCGCCCACACCTCCGTGTGGCTGCCACGGCCGAGTCGCTCGCCGAGCTCGGCCCGGCCCAGGTCCGTGGAGACGCGCACGGACGCGCCGGGCTCCAGGTGAGCGTCGCAGTAGGGGCAGCGCTCGCCCGCGGTCGCGAACGCGGCGCCGCAGTCCGGGCAGACTAGGTGCACGACTCGCCTTCGTCCGCAGGCTCCTTCGGAGCCGTAAGTCCGAGCTGCCGCAGGCGACGATGAAGATGTTGCCGGCTGATGCCGAGCCTTCGTGCGGCCTGGGTCTTGTTGCCCTGAACCGCCTCGAGCGCGGAGCGCAGGTGGCGACGTTCGTCCGCATGCAGCAGCTCCTCGAGCGTGTCCCGGTCGCCTGCTTCCATCGCTGGGGCGTCACCTTCGGCTAGCAGCGAGGTCGGGTGATCGCCACGCCCTGGGTCTTTCGCGAGCGCTTCACGCAAGCGAGCGAGGTCGGGGTGCGCCAGGTTCGCCAACGCGTCGGCGTTCGAGTCCAACGCGTTCTGAAGCTGGCGTACGTTTCCGGGCCAACCCTGCAGGGCAAGTAGCTCGACGAACTCCGGGTGCAGCTCCGCGGCAGACACGTCAACTCCCAACGCTCGCGCGAGCACCTGCGCGGCCAGCGCGGGAAGATCCTCGGCACGCTCACGTAGCGGGCGCAGGCGCACCTCCGCGCGTCGCAGTCGCTGGTAGAGAGACGTCTCGAACTCGCCTCGCCGGCACAGCTCATCCAGGCGACGCTCGGTGGCCGACACCACCAAGACGTCGATCGGGATGTCCCGGTCGGTGCCCGTCGGTCGAACGCTGTGTTGCTCCAGCACGCGGTGCAGCTTGAAGTGGTGCTCCGGCGCCAAGGCGCCCACCTCGTCCAGGAAGAGCACTCCATCATGGGCTTGGCGAAACGCGCCCATGCGGCCCTCGTGCGCGCCCGTGAAGGCGCCGCGCGCGTGGCCGAACAGCTCCGACTCGAAGAGCTGCCGGCTGATGGCCGCGAGGTTCAGAGCGACAAACGGCCCGCCGGGACGCGCCGTGCGCGCGAAGTGCCGCGCGAGCACGTCCTTTCCCGTGCCCGTGTCACCAAGCAGCAGCAGATCGAAGCCGCGCCGCGCCGCGTCCTCCACCTGCGCTACCGAGCGCGCGTGCCACACGGAGCCGACGCCAGCCTCGTCTGATGCCGGCTGCGAGGCCAATTCCGGCAGGGCCTCCCGAAAGATGAAGATCTCCGATCCACAGCGCAGCACGCTTCCATCCACCAGCGGATGATCGCCCTCCACCTTCTGTCCATCGACGAAGACGCCATGGCGCGCGCGCAGCGGCTTGACCACGAGCCCACCCGCCATTCGCTTCAAGACGGCGTGCTCCCGGGACGCCCGTGGATCGCTCAACACGACCTGTGCGTCGGCGCTGCGCCCCATGAGCATAGGCCCTCGCCCCGTCAACGGATGCAACGATAGACAGGGGAAGAAGCGGACGAGGCCCGGGCGATTGGCGGTCGACGGTGCGAGCGTCAGGGGCGGCATGGCGGCGGTAGTGGTCGGCTGCTTCAATGCGCGAAAGCTCCTCCCGTGCGGACGCAACAGGTAGCCCCGGACTGACATCTCAGTCTGGAGCGACATGTGGTGGGCGCGGGAGGAGAGCATCACTCTTCGGGACATTGGCGTGCAACAGCCGTCGCCCTCGAACAACGGCTGCGCTACTGTCCGCCCGTGCTCAGCGTGGGAGATGTGGTCGACGCGACCTTCGAGCTGCGCGAGCGGCTGGCGCGCGGCGGCATGAGTGTGGTGTGGCGTGCCTACCACCGCGGGCTGCGCCGGGACGTGGCGTTGAAGCTGACGCCTGTGCAAGACGCCGTGCGCGTCGAGCGGCTCCTGCGTGAGGCCAACAGGCTCTCTCGCGTCCGTGCGCCGAGCTTGGTGGAGGTGCTGCACGCAGGCCATGACCCCGTCCATGGCGTGGCGTTCCTGGTGATGCCGCTGCTTCTGGGCGAGACCTTGGCGGAGCGACTGCGCAGCGAAGGCCCGTTGAGTCGCGACGAACTTGTGGCGATGCTGCTGGACGTGGCCGCCGCCCTCGAGGCGTTGCACGAGGTGGGCATCGTCCACCGCGACGTCAGCGCAGGCAACGTGCTGCTGAAGAAGAGCGAGGCCGGACGCGTGCTGGGCGCCACGCTGATCGACCTGGGCATCTCGTGGGAGGCGACGTCCGCGCCGGTCACGACGACCGGACACATCCCCGGGACGTGGGGCTACATCGCGCCGGAGCTGGCCAGGGAGGGAGCGAAGCCCACTCCGCGCTCCGACCAGTATGCCCTGGCCGTGCTGGCCTACGAGGCCGCCGAGGGAGCGCGCCCCTTCGCGGGGGAGCTGCCCGAGGTGGTCTTCGCGCGGCAGGCCTCGCAGACGCCCAAGCCTTGCCATGCATGTGGCAAGCCCGTAGGCGCGGCCATCGAGCGCGCCATGGAGCGCGATCCGGAGCTGCGCTTCGACAGCGTGCTCGACTTCGCGAGCGCCGCCGCCGGACTCCGGCGCACCGTGGACCTGCAGTATGTGTGGCGTTCGTATCGCGAGGTCGCCAAGACGCTGGGTGCCCTGGGCGGGCTGCTCGGCGCCGTGCTGCTCTTCATCTGGATCGTGAGTTCGCTGGAGGGCGTGCCAACGAAGGCCGTGAGCACGAGCGCCCTGGACGGTGGGGCGCCCGCGCGGGTCGATGGTGGGCCACCGCAGGGCCGATAGGCTGGGCACGGGTCAGCCGCTCAGAGGGGCCAGATGAACACATACGCGTTTCCGCCGCCGGCATCGCTGCAGACGATCCATCGGCCGCGCAGCATGTCGAGGGTGAAGCTGCCGGTACACGTGAAGGCCAGGTCGTCACTGACGGCGTCACTGTCGAAGATCTGAATCGTCATGGTGGACCCGGTGATGAGGCTCACGTCCGCGCTGCCGTCGGGGATGGTCGCATCGAAGCTGTCCGACACATACGAGCTGGTCGCTCGCCACACGCCGTCCGTGCTGATCACGACGTAGGGGTCAGGGGCGCCACCACCAAAGTCCCAATCCGCACCACCATTGGTCGTGGGCAGGTGCACCATGATCGGCGACATTCGGTAGCGCCGTGGCAAGGCGGGCGCGCAGGTGCCGGGAGACGCACACCAGTTGCACGAGACCGTACAGGTTGTGCTCCGGACGCAACCGCATACCTCGGATGCCGGGCAGCTATCGGTCGCAAGACTCGACGAGTCGAGGTTGACCGAGCATGTGCATGTGCCGCAGTCGCTGGGGCAGCTGGAGCACGACTCGCCCGAAGACGAGGAGCAGACGCTGTCGCCGCAGACCGGCGCGCACGCGCCG
>JAACVI010000481.1 GCA_009992505.1 Myxococcales bacterium | reverse complement strand
TGTCTCCGCCCGCGGTCTCCTGCGCCGTGTCGGGGCGGACCTCACAGGTCAGAGGCGCTTCGGCCGGGCCCGCGTCGTCGGGGTTGACCTCTTCGTTGCGATCGGGGCGTCCATCGCGATCCGTGTCGTACTGGATCTCGTGCAGGCGACCGTCCACGAAGACTTCCCACTTCTCGGCGCGACCGTCGTTGTCGTCGTCGTAGCCGGCGCGCGTGATCACGCCCGCGGCGTAGGTCTCCCAGGTGTCGGCCTCGCCGGTGTTGGTGCGGTCGCGTTCGGAGCGAACGACCATGCCCTCGGCGCACCACATCCAGGTGTCGATGCGGTTGTCGAAGTTGGTGTCGAGCTCTTTGCGTACCAGGTGTGCGCTCTCGAAGTAGGCGATCTCGTCGATGCGTCCGTCGAAGTCGAAGTCGTGCTCCTCGCGCAGCGGGCTCGTGCCATCCGCGTCGTAGAAGCGCGTGACGTCCACGCTGCCGTCAAAGTTCATGTCGTATTCGCTGCAGCGACGTCGGTCGCCGTCGAAGACGTGGCGGATGTCGGGCCGGCCGTCGTTGTTCACGTCGACCGACTGCACGCGGTATCCTGAGCCCTCGCACTGTTCGCGCACGGCGTCGTCGCCCCGCGAACCCTGGGGCACGTCGGTGGTGCCGCCCACGGCGTCGGACGACCCGCCACAGCCCAAGGCGGGTGTGAGCGCGAGCAAGAGCAGCGAGCCGAGGAGCGTCGCGCCTCGCACGGGAGGCGCGGGACGACGCGCGGTCGACGACCACACCTCACTCGTCATGCTGCGCTGAATAAGTTTCATCATTCTAGGCCCTTCCCTCGTCGGGAACACATCACGCGGCAGCATACTCAGGGCGCTCGGTAGGCCGCAAGCCGAGCGACGTACGACGAGACGCTTGGCGTCGCGGCGCGGCGTCGAAGCACGGAGGCGTGTCCACCTCATGAATATCCGCGCGCGCGTCTTGCTTCCACGCCGCAGCGGGTCGTCGTTCGTCCTCGATCACGGTCGTCTGTCGTCGCGCTCGCCGCCCGCGTTCACGCCCCCTCGCAGGCGCGGAGGGTCACGGCGTATCGTAATTGACAATATGTGTGGTGCCATGTAGGCTCATGAAAACCGGCGGTAGAGCAGACAGCAGCTCGGCACGCCCACGAACATCGCGGACGACTCAGCCATGGCGCGCAAGAAGATCAGCACCACCGTCTACATCACGCCCGAGCAGAACGAGCGCCTCAAGCTCCTGCACGAGCGAACGAAGGTCCCGGTCGCGGTGTACATCCGCGAAGGCATCGACCTCGTGCTCGAGAGGCATCGCAATCAGCTGCCCGGCCAGCTGACGCTCGACGCGGCCTCCGACTCGCGCTAACAGCACTGCCCCGCATCGCATCGCGCTCCGAGTCGGAGCCGAGTTGCGCCGAGACTTATGTCCATCGACCCCGCGCGCATCCGCAATTTCTCCATCATCGCGCACATCGACCACGGCAAGAGCACGCTGGCCGACCGCATTCTGTTCATCACGGGCGCGCTCTCCGCGCGTGAGGAGAAGGCACAGTTCCTCGA
>JAACVI010000014.1 GCA_009992505.1 Myxococcales bacterium | reverse complement strand
CGACGCAGCGCTTGCCGCCAGGCACGACGTGGCAGACGTCGGCGTTCTTGAAGCTCGTCTCGGGATCCATCTGCGCGCTCTTCAAGCAGCCGCCTAGGGCGCCGCGCCAGAAGTCGGTCTGGTTCACCCAGCGACAGCGCGTGTCGAGGCAGAGGTTGCCGCCGAGCGTGCCCATGTTGCGGATCTGCGGGCTCGCCACCAAAACCGCCGCCTGCGCCAGGCTCGGCGCGTGGCGCTTCACCAAGTCCGAGGTCGCGACGTCCGTCAGCGTCGTGCCGGCGCCGATGCTCAGCCCCGCGTCGCCGACCTCGATCCCGCGCAGCTCACTCAGCGCGTGGAGCGACACGAGCAACGACGCCGAGCCGAGGCGACGCTTGAGGTTGGGCAGAAGATCCGTGCCGCCCGCGACGGCGCGCGCCCGGGGGGTGGCCATCAGCTCGAGCGCTTCGTCGAGCGAGCGCGGCGAGGCGATGCGTGTTTGGAGCAGCGGCAGCATCAGGCGTCTCCCATCAGGGCGCGCTGCGCTTCGATGGCGCGCACGAGCTTGGCGGGGGTGACGGGCAGGTCGTCCACGCGCACGCCGACGGCGTCGTAGATGGCGTTGACGATGGCGGGGATGGTGGAGTGCAGCGGTCCCTCGCCGGCCTCCTTGGCGCCGTGCGGTCCGCGTGCGTCCGGGGCTTCGACGATCAGCGCCTCGATCTCTGCGGTGTCGAGGGTCGTGGGCATGCGGTAGTCGAGGAAGCTCGGGCCGTGATGCAGCCCGCCCATCTCGGCGTTCACGCCATGGGACTCGAGCACGACCTCGGCCGCGCCCATGTAGCAGGAGCCCTCGATCTGTCCTTCGACCAGGCCGCGGCTGATGGCCTTTCCGCAGTCGTGGGCGCACCAGATCTTCACGACCTCGACCTCGCCCGTCTCGTCGTCGACCTTCACCTCGGCCACGTGGGCCGTGAAGCTGTAGGCCGGTGACGCGCCGATGGCGCCGCCTCGGTAGCTGCCATGCCTGTCCTTGGGCGTGTCGTAGCTGCCGACTTCGCCCAGCAGGCCGTGATCCGCTTCGGCCCAGTGGAAGGCCTCGACCAGATCCACGCGACGCGCGGGATCGTTCATGTCGATGGCCTGGCGCGCGACCAGGCTGACCTGCTTGGCCGAGCACTCCCAGCGCTTGGCCACGCTCGCGGTCACCTTCTTGCGCAGCTTGCGCGCGGCGTCGAGGCAGGCGTTGCCCACCATCAGCGTGATGCGCGAGGAGTAGGCGCCGAGGTCGACGGGACAGAGATCCGTGTCGGCGCTGAGCACGCGGATGTCCTCGGTGGGCAGGCCGAGCTCCTCGCCCGCGATCACCGCGAGCATGGTGTCACTGCCCTGACCGATGTCGCTCGCGCCGCTGAAGATGCGCGCGCGCCCGCTGCGATCGAGGGTGATCTGCACGGCCGCTTGCGGCATCTCGTTGGGGTAGATCGCGTAGTTGGTGCCGCTGATGTAGGTGCTTCCGGCGACGCCCAGGCCGTGTCCGAAGCCGAGCTTGGCGCGGCGTTCCTTCCAGCCCGAGGCGAGCTCCACCGCCGCCAGGCAATCGAGGAAGCCGTTACTGCCGACGCGTAGCTCGTTCACCGTGAGCGAGTCCGAGCCCATGGCGTTCTGCCTGCGCAGCTCGATGGGATCGAGGTCGAGGGCGATGGCCGCCTTGTCGAGCTGCACCTCCATGGCGAAGCGCGGCTGCACGCTGCCGTGGCCACGCTTGGGTCCGCAGGCGGGCTTGTTGGTGTAGGCGCGGCGACTGTGGAAGCGATAGCTGCCGAGCTCGTAGGGCGCGCACAACAGCTGCCCCGAGTAGTAGGTCGTGACCAATCCGAAGCTCGAGTAGGCGCCGCCGTCGAGCAGGGTCTTGGCGTCCACGGCCACGAGCTTGCCCTTGGCGTCGAAGCCGTGGCGGTAATGCATCTTCATCGGATGCCGGCCGCGGTGCGCGTAGAAGACCTCTTCGCGCGTGTATAGGAGCTTCACCGGGCGCCCGGTGATCTGCGACAGCTTGGCCACGCAGAACTCGAGGTCGAAGGGCTCGGACTTGCCACCGAAGGCCCCGCCGACTGGCGGCTGAATCACGCGGATCTGACGGGCGGGGATCTCGAGCACCTTGGCCAGCTCGCGGTGCAGGTAGTGCGGCACCTGCGTCGCGGACCACACGGTCAAGAGGCCGTCCGGATCGACCTTCGCCAGCGCGCAATGGGGCTCGATGGCGCCGTGGGTCGTGCCGTGGAATTCGTAGTCGCCCTCGATCACGAGCGCCGCGTCTTCGAGGCCCTTGTCGACGTCACCGAAGGCGAGCTCGACCTCCTTGCTCAGGTTGCCCTTGCGCGCGTAGGGGTTGATCGTCTCCTCGGCCGCCAGCGCCTCTTCGGGATCGAAGTACGCCTGCAGGACCTCGTACTCGACCTCGATGCCCGCGAGCGCCGCCACCGCTTGGTCTTCGGTCTCGGCGGCCACGCAGGCCACGCCGTCTCCGACGTAGAGCGCCTTCTCGATCGCCAGCACGTTCTCGTCCGGCGTCCACGGGATCACGCCATAGGGCGTGGGCATGTCCGAGCCCGTGATCACGGCGATCACGCCCGGCATCTGCATCGCCTTCGTCGGGTCGATGGCCAGAATGCGCGCGTGGGCGTGGGGGCTGCGCAGGATCTTGGCGTGCAGCATGCGCGGCAGCGACAGATCATCCGTGTAGCGCGCGATGCCTCGCATGCGCTCCATCGCGCCGAGCTTCCGGTGGTGTCCGCCGATCTGCCACTTCTCAGGCTCGGTCATGAGGCGGCTCCGTGCTCCGCGTCCTCTTCCGCGAGCCTCTCGCTGGCGTCGACCACGGCGTGCAGGATCTTGGTGTAGCCGGTGCAGCGGCAGAGGTTGCCCGACAGCGCTTGCGCGGCCTCGGGCATCGTCACGGCGCGGCGCGTGTCCATCAGCAGCGCTTCGGCGCTCATCAACACGCCCGGCGTGCAGAAGCCGCATTGGGCGGCGTCGTGGCGATCGAAGGCGTCGAGCAGGGCCGCGGCCTCGCGCTCGGCCAGAGCCTCCACCGTGCGCACGTCGCGACCTTCGACCTGCGCGGCCAGGGTGCAGCACGAGAGCACGGGCTTGTCGTCGAGCAGCACGGTGCAGGCGCCGCACTCGCCCTCGTCGCAGCCCTGCTTCGTGCCCGTCAGATCGAGGCCGTAGCGCAGCACCTCGAGCAAGGTGCGATGATCCTCCACGGCCACGCTGACGTCCGCGCCGTTCAGGCGGAAGCGCAGCAGGCTCACGGCGGGCGCGGGCTCGTCTGCCCGCGTCTTGTCTGTGTCGTTCATGCCGTCATCCTGAAATGCCGTCCTGGGGGAGCCGCGTCATGAAACGACGCGTGAAGAGGTAGGCGTCACCGGGCCACCGGGCCGACACATAGCGCCCATCCTCTACCACGAAGGCGCCCCGATCGTCGTCGTAAGTGCCCCTCCGGATCAAGTTCGTCGGCCCGCGCACGAACTGACGCGCCGGGTCCGCGAGGCTGCCGCAGACCTCGTCCTCCACGAACGCAGGATAGGTGCGGTAGTAGCCGCCCAGCTTCCATGCCGTGAGCCAGTGGGCGCTGCGCTCCATGTACTTCGGCAGGCAGGTGGTGCGGTTGTTCGCCAGCACGCTCAGTCCGTCCGCGTCCTTGGCGCGCGCGAGCAAGAGCACGCCGTGGCAGATGGCGCCCACCGTGCGCTCGAGCCGCCAGAACTCGGCCACCTTCTGCTGCAGTGCCTCCGAGCCCAGGTACTGCCGCATGCCGGGCGCGTGGCCGCCGGGCAGGATCATGCCGTCGAAGCCGGCCACGTCGAGCTCGCCCCAGGGCACGGTCTCGCCCAGCTCGCGGCTGCGCTGCATCTCCTCGTAGAAGACCTTGGCCTCGGGGTCGGCCCCGAGCTGACCGAAGAGCACGCCGTCGATCAGGCGTGGATCGCAGCTGGGATGCGCCGCGCCCGTCTCCGTCGCGAACACGACCTCGTGCCCCGCCTGCGTCAACAGGCGCCACGGCACGGCGGTCTCCGTCGTGTCGTAGTCCGTGTCCGGCAAAGGCATCCAGATGCGAGCCATGGCCGCTACCATACCGCCAACGTCGCCCGTGGCGAGACGGGGAACACGTCGATGGCCCGACACACCGCCCAGCCGCGCGCAGGTCGATCTGGAGACGGCAGCGCTGCGCCGCTGACACTTGCGGCGTCATAGAGGGTTGGCTCCGTTGGTAGCGCATTCCGCGTGAATCGCACGGAAGAGGAGGGACGAGACGATGTGTCGCACGACTTGCTCGAGCCTGGTCATGCTTGCGCTCCTGTTGCCGGTTTCGGCTTGTGATTGCGGAGGCGCGAACCCCGCTAGCGTGGACTCGGGTGCGGACACGGGTTCGGGCCGCGATGGAGGGCCATCGGCTGCTGCGCCCGATGCAGCGCCCGGCGCTATCCCGTGCGCATGGGCGACTTCGACGTAGCGCGCGTCGTGTCGTGTCAGGGGCCGGAGCAGGCGCTGTGCAACTACCAGACCGAGCTCTTCGACATGGTGTTCTCCTCCGGTGATCAATCGGTCGTCCTGGGTCAGGGCGAGTCGGGGACGCTGCCGGAGGCGAGCTATCGGGTGACGAACCGGCAGAGCATGGACAACAGTCGGGAAGCGACCGCCACGGGTACCTGCGCGGTCTTGCCCCCTGGGATTCGTTCGTTCGACATCGTGCGTTTGCCGTGAGCGCACAGCGCTCCAGCTCGTGCCTCGTCCAGACCGTCGCTCAGGCGTGCTCGTTGCTGGCAGCGCTGGGGTGCGTCGTTCTGGCTCCTGCCTGCCATGATTCGGGCGATCCGTCTATCGTGGATGGGGGCTCGACGTTCGTGTGCGACGCATCGCCGTGCTGCGTGGCGGCTGACCTGCCGGTCCTCGACCCGGACGGCAGCGTGCCCTTCGAGCTCCGGGACATCCGCATGGCGCCAGATGTTGGACCGGGTGTTTGGTTTGGCACCTGGCTAGGGGGGCCGTTCGTCGTCAGCTGGCGTCCTTGTCGTCCTCGTCCTCGTCCTTGTCGTCCTCGTCCTCGTCCTCGGGCTGGGCGCCGTCCTCGTCCTCGGGCTGGGCGCCGTCCTCGGGCTGGGCTCCGTCCTCGTCCTCGAAGTCCTCGAAGTCCTCGTCCTCGTCTTCGAAGTCCTCGTCCTCCTCGAAGTCCTCGTCCTCGTCTTCGAAGTCGTCTTCTTCTTCTTCGTCCTCGTCCTCCTCGTGCGCGAGCTCGTCCGCGATCCGGGCCGCCAGCGCCGATGCCGGGCCGTGGGGTCGCGCGGCGCGGCTGAGGGCGCTGCGACCCGCGGCTGTCAGCGCCTGTCGCAGCTCCTTCTCGGCTCCGTCGTCGTGACCGCGCGCCGCGAGCACGTGGGCTCGCACGATGCAGCGTGAGGCCAGGAGCGCTGCCTGCAGATCCTCTTCGTCGGGTCCGAGCTTCTCGAGCGCGTCCTCGGGCGCGTCACCCACGGCCAAGAGCAAGGCGCGGGTCGCCGTGAGCCAGGCGCCGAGCAAGGGATCCACGCCCGTCTCCGGCACTTCATCGAGCGCGCGCGCGGCGCCCTCCGGATCTCCGGCCTCGACGCGGCAGGTGGCCAGCGCCTGGGCGCGCAGCGCGATCCAGCGTGCTTCGAGTCCGTCCGCGGGCGTCTCGCTCAGCCAGGCCTCGAGTTTATTGCTGAGGCCGAAGGCCGTCAGCGGACCCGCCAGCACCAAGAGCAGCTGCACGTGATCGCTCGGGCTTCGGCCACGCTTGGGGCGTGAACGCGCGACGAGACGCGAGAGCGCGGCGAGCGATTGCTCGCGAACGGCCTCGTCCTTCAGGCGATAGGCCAGCAGCAGACCGCCGCGAAGTCGACGTCGACGCGCGGCCGAGAGCACGACCAGTGGCGTCGCCACCGAAAGGGCCACGACCGCGGCCCACAGCCCGAGCTCGGGCGGCGGCAGCGGCGGCAGCACGAAGATCAACGTCACGCGCGCGAGCGCGCCGAAGACCAGCACGGTCATGGCGGCGGAGGCGAAGGAGCGCAGCGCCATGCCGATCGAGAGCAGCGCGAAGGGCACGCCCATCATCAGCGATCGGAGCATGGGAGCCAGCGCTCCCAGGAGCGTGGCGGCGGCCAGAGTCGGGAGCATCTGCTCGCGCGGTCAGTGCCCGCGGCCGTGAGCCGGCGCCATGCTCGCGGCTGCCGCGGCCAGCTCCGCCTCGCGCGCCGCGATGCGCTGGCGCACGTCGATGTAGACGCGCTCCTGCTCGCTGGCGCGGTCGATGGCCGTGATGTGCGCCCGCGGAAGCTCCACCGGCATGACGCCCGCGTTGGCCTGCGCGAAGGCCAGCAGCTGCGACCAGGCCTCGCGCGCGTCCCCGAGCCGGCCAGGCAGACTCTCGAGCACCTCGGCGGCGCCCTGCATGCCGCGCGCCTGCCACATCGGCTCACCCACGGCGCTGCCCATCTGGGCGGCGGCGCGATACTCCGCCAGCGCCGCGTCGCCCTGGCCCTTCGTGCGCAACGCCACCGCGAGGTAGTAGTGCGCCTCGGGTCGGCCGGGCTCCGTGTGCAGCGCCTCGCGGGCGTCCACTTCGGCGCCGTCGAGATCGTGAGCGACGAGCTTCTCGATGCAGTGCTGCACGGCCTGCGCGTAGGGCGAGGCGCTTGGGCCGGGGTGGGCGTCCGCGGCGGCTGCGGGCGGCGTCGCCGCGGGGGTCGCTGCCGGGGTCGCTGCGCGCTGGGCCGCCGGTCGGGCAGGTTGCCGTGCGGAAGCACGTTGCGCCGAAGCGTGGGGCGCGACGAGCCCGAGGGAGAGCGCCAGGATGGCCAGTGAGCAGATGCGGACGAGACTCATGCCCCGAGCCTACTCGATCGCGAGCGGCCGCTCAAAACCCCAATGCCACCGATTTCGTCCGTGGAGGCACATACCCGAAGGCCGGGCCCAGGCCGCCCCCCGGATCAGGTCCGGCGGAAGGCGTAGTAGAACGAGAGGACGCGGCGCACGTAGCGGCGGGTCTCGTCGTAGGGAGGGACCCCGCGGTAGCGCGCGACCGCGCCTTCGCCCGCGTTGTAGGCCGCGACCGTGAGCACCAGATCGCCGTTGAATTGGTTGGCGAGGACGCGCAGATAGCGCGCTCCGCCCAGGATGTTCTGGCGCGGATCGAAGGGCGCGGTCACGCCCATGCTCGCGGCCGTGCGCGGCATCAGCTGCATCAGGCCCATTGCGCCATCGCCGCTGACCACGTCCGAGACGAAGTCGCTCTCGACCTTGATCACGGCGCGCAGGAAGGCTTCGGGCAGCTGATACAGGCGCGCGGCTTCGCGGATGTGGGCGTTGTACAGCGCGTAGCGGTCCGGATTCGCCGTACCCGTCGACGCGGATCGCGGTCGCGCGGCGGCGCTCGGGGCGGGCCGCCTCGTCTCGTGCACGATCACCACGCAGCGCTGGCCGGCGGGCCGGATGTTCGTGAAGGTCAGGCCGCCCGACGAGTCCGTGCAGCGATACATGTCGGCCCGTGCGCCCAAAGGGACGAGCAGGACGAGGGCGAGCGCGAGCAGGGACAGGGGACGCACCCCTGCAGTGTAGGGTGCGCGCCGCGTGTCTGCCAGAAACGGGCTCGAACGACCGCGGGTCGGCGATTCGAGCAGAGAAACCCCCGTCAAATCAGCAGGCTGGCGCAGCCGAGCTGGACGTCGAGGCCGGTGTCGGGTGCGGCGAGGGTCGCCTGGGCCGCGTCGCAGGAGGTCGGGCAGAGCACCACCTGCGTGGGCGCGCTGGGGTTGTCGTAGTACCAGCCACCGGCGGCGTCACAGGCCGAGGCGTCCGTGCGTCGCGGCAGATAGGTGGAGTCCGCGCTCGAACGCACGATCACGTTCACCAGCGCGGGATCGAAGGTCATGCCGTCGGGTGGCGGCGGGATCGCCACGTTGCAGTCGATGCGCGAGGTGCGCGTCACGGCGCTGGCCACCGAGTCGAAGAAGGGACCCCACGCCGCCGAGCCTTGGCAGATCTGCGCGCGCACGCCGCCCGTGCGCGTGACCAGCGAGGTGTAGGTCTGGCCCGGCGAGGGAGGGCTGCCGCCACCGGGATAGGTGCATTTCACGTCGGGGTCGGTATCCGAGCCCCAGCCGTAGAGCGCGTCGAAGGTGTA
>JAACVI010000013.1 GCA_009992505.1 Myxococcales bacterium | reverse complement strand
TAGGGCGTCGAGGACGTCGTTGACCTCGTCGAGGGGGCGGCGCTCGAGGAAGGGCGCGAGGGCGACCTCGCCGCTGAGCGCGCGGTCGACGACGCCGGGATAGAGGGCCGGATCGCAGCCCCAGTTGCCGTGCACATCGGCGTCGAGGGCCATGATGTTGCTGAAGCGCAGCTGGACCTTGGCGGGCGTGAAGCCGACCACGGAGAGGGATCCGCCGCGGGAGAGCAGCGTGAAGGCCAGGTCCTGTCCCGACGGGTGACCGCTGGTCTCGAACACGCGCATGGGCGCGTCGGCCAGGCCCTTCTGCTCCGCGAAGGCGCGGAGTTGCTTGCGAACCGCGCGCGCGTCCAGGCCCTTCACGTCGATCACGTGGTCGACGAAGGGCGCCAGGGTCTCGAGGCGCGCGGCGTCGACGTCGAGGGCGACGACGGTGGCGCCCACGGAGCGGGCCAGCTGAGCCCCGAAGCCGCCAACGCCCCCTGTACCGACAAAAACGGCCAGGTCACCCTGGGACAGACCTGCCCGGACGATGGCCTGCCAGGCTGTCGTGCCTGCGTCCGCCAGGGGTGCGAGCTGCCAGGCCTCGAGCTTCGCCTTGCCCAGGAGGCCGTCCTGACCGGCTTCCGCGTCGAGCGCGAGCAGATCGCGGCTCGGGACGTAACAGTGGGAGGCGAAGCCACCGTCGGCGTCGTTGCCGGGCATGCGCCCCTTGGGACACGCCGTGGCGCGACCACGCTTGCAGGCGGGGCACTCGCCGCAGGGGGAGACCGCCGGCACGAGCACGCGACGGGCCACGAGCTCGGTCCGGTCGGCGGACAGCACGCGCCCGACCACCTCGTGACCGAGCACCAAGGGCAGCGGATGCTTGGGCGCCACGTCCCCATCGGCGAAACCGAGGTCCGTGTGGCAGACGCCACAGGCGAGCACCTCCAGGAGCGCGAAGCCCGCGGGCGGATCCTCGAAGAGACGCTCGCGCTCGACCAGCGCCCGTTTGGCCTCCTCGAGCACGAAAACACGACCTTCTACCGCCACGCGCACCTCCTGATGACTCTGAGATAGGCGGGCGCGCGCCGGATGAAATTGATTCTGCTCAACGGCGAGGGGCTGTGGATGAGGCTGCTCACTCCGACGTGCGCGGGGCAGCAGGAATGGGCCTTCCCCCTACTTTTGTGCGCGTGTGGCGCCTCACGGAGAACGCGTGCGGCCACTCACGACCGGCGACGGCCAAGGAAGAGCGGCCCCACGACGTGTGTGGGTCACCCTGAGACACTCGGGTCACCCTGAGACACTCCGGTCACCCTGAGACACTCCGGTCACCCTGGGTCACTCCGGTCACCCTGAGACACTCCGGTCACTCCGGTCACTCCGGTCACTCCGGTCACCCTGGGTCACTCCGGTCACTCCGGTCACTCCGGCCCCCCGGTCACCCTGGGTCACTCCGGTCACTCCGGTCACTCCGGTCACTCCGGTCACTCCGGTCACCCTGGGTCACTCCGGTCACCGTGGGACGGAACGAGTGCGGGCCGACGATCCCGGTGGATTGTCGACCCGCGGCACCGCAGAGGTGCAGGCTCAGGGTTGCTGGCTGTGCAGCTCGGTGATGAAGAGATCGCCGCTGATGTTGGCGCCGGCCTCGTAGCTGCCGACCCAGATGTCGTACTGACCGGAGGGCGGGTTCTGGATGTCGACCATGGGGTTCAGACCGGAGGCGTCGTCGTTGCAGCGCCAATGACCACTCGCGTCGTTGATCACGAGGGTGGTGTCGCCGCCAGCGCGCACGAAGAAGCGCATGAAGCTCGCCGCGTTGTTGTAGTGCAGGATGAAGTCGGGCTTGCGCGTGAGGTAGCCACCGCAGCCCGCGCCGAGACCCATGTTGGCCGCGTTGAGGCTGCCACCCGAGACCACATGCACTTGATGCGGATCCTGCCGGAATCCACCACGCAACGTGGCCGATCCGAAGTTCGAGTCGCTGCCGCCGATGCGCAAGTTGCCCTGGGCAACGCCCTGGCCTGCCGCGCCGAAGATCAGTCCGAAGGCCAAAAGCCCCACCGTCCAGTACAGAATCCGTTGCATTCGTTACCCTCCTGGTCTCGCCAATGTGTTCGCCCAACGCGGGCGCCCCCCTTCGACGACATGTCCACTCGTCGATTCAGGGAGAGCGGCATCTTCGTGTGAGATGGAAGCGATTGGATTGACAGCCATCAATTCGCGCGGCCCTCGGCGGCCCCATGGGCATGTGCTATGCGTGCGGCATGAAGCTCGAAGAGACACTCGATGACCTGAGCCGGCGCGCCCTGCGCGAGGCGCTCTCACTTTCGGAGGACGCACCTGCGCTGTTGAGACCGACGCAGGATCCGCGCTTCGGCGACTATCAGCTCAACGGGGCCATGGCTCTGGCGAAGTCGCTGAAGCGTCCGCCGCGTGAGATCGCGAGCGCACTGGTGACGCGACTGACGGACGACCCCGCGGTCGCCAAGGCCGAGGTGGCGGGACCGGGGTTCGTGAACCTGACGCTGGACGACGCCTGGCTCGCGGCCCGTCTCGCGGAGGATCTGCGAGACCACGAGGCGGATGGCGTCCACCCCGTGGCGGCTCCGGAGACCATCGTGGTCGACTTCAGCAGCCCCAACATCGCCAAGCAGATGCACGTCGGCCATCTGCGCTCGACGATCCTGGGCGACTCGCTGGTGCGCCTGCTGCGGCAGGTGGGCCATCGCGTCATCGGCGACAACCACCTCGGCGACTGGGGCACGCAGTTCGGCCTGCTGATCGTCGGCATGCGCGAGTGGGGCGACGAGGCGAAGCTCGTCAGCGAACCGGTGGACGAGCTCGAGCGCGTGTACAAGCTCGGCAAGGCCCGCGCCAAGGAGGACGAGGCCTTCGCCGAGAGCGCCCGCGCCGAGCTGGCGAAGCTCCAATCCGGAGACCCCGACAACCTGGCGCTGTGGAAGCACTTCGTCGCGGCCACGCGCAAGACCCTCGACGCGATCTACGAGCGGCTCGACGTGACCTTCGACGAATGGTTGGGCGAGAGCGCCTACGACGACATGCTGCCTGGGGTGGTCGCCGCCCTGAGGGAGAAGGGCCTCGCGCGCGAAGACGACGGTGCGCTCTGCGTCTTTTGGGGCGAGCTCCCGGACGCGCCACCGAAGCTGAAGAAGTCGAAGGCTCCCTTCATCGTGCAGAAGCGCGACGGCGCGTTTCTGTACTCGACCACGGACATCGCGACGATCCTCTACCGGCGAGATCACTTCGAGGCGGACCGCTCGATCTATGTCGTGGGCGCTCCGCAGGCCTTCCACTTCCAACAGCTCTTCGCTCTGGCGGAGCTGATGGGCGTCACCATGCGCCTCGAGCACGTCGGCTTTGGCGCCATCCTGGGCGACGAGGGCAAGGTGTTGCGCACGAGCGAGGGCAAGGCCGTGCGTCTGGCGGATCTGCTCGACGAAGCCGAAGAACGCAGCCTGAAGCGCATCGAGGAGGCCCGCGCTGAGGGCACGCTGCGCATCGCCGAAGAAGATGTGAAGGCGGCCGCCCGGGCCATCGGCATCGGCGCGGTGAAGTACACCGACCTCGCGCAGAATCGCCTGAGCGACTACCGCTTCGACTGGGATCGCATGATCTCGTTCAAGGGGAACGCGGCGCCCTACCTTCAATACAACTACGCGCGCGTGCGTTCGATCTTCGAGAAGGCAGAGCTCGACTTCGAGACCTTCGAGGCCACGCCTCAGCTGGTCGAGCCGCTCGAGCGGAGCCTCGGCTTACGCTTGGCGCGCTTCGGTGACGTCGTCCATCGCGCGGCGGAGGTCGCTGAGCCGCACGTCGTGGCCGAGCACCTGTACGAACTCGCGCGCAGCTTCAGCGCCTTCTACAAGGAGCACACGATCTTGGGCGCGGAGGGTGAGACGCGCGCTTCGAGGCTGGCGCTCACGGCGTTGACGGGGCGTCAGCTGAGGCGTGGTCTCGGACTGCTCGGCGTGGACGTCATCGAACGGATGTAGGGCTCGTCGAGCGCACGCGATACAGGCGCAAGGGTACGGGCTGACCCGGCGCGAGATTGGGCGCGAGGTTCTCGTCGTACACGCGATGGGCGGGCTGCTCCTCCATCAACGTCTCGGCATGGGCCGTCCGGAGCAGCTCGGCGCAGGTGGTCGGCGGAGGCTGTCTGGGCAGACCGAGGCAAGGCAGACCCTCGTAGATGTAGAGATTCGAGCCGGAGGAGAGCGCCTCTTGGGCCGCGGTGGACAGCGTCTGTGAGTCGTCCGTTGGATCGACCGTGATGACGTGGAAGCGAGGCCCGACGACACCGCCATCGAGCCGATCGAAGAGTCGGCCGAAGCGCACGCCGTGCCCGCCGTTGAACTCGAGCACGGTGGATCCGTCGGGGATCTGCGCCGCGGCGCACTGCACGAAGGCGAACTCGGCCAAGGGGTCGAAGCGCGTGTCCTCGATGAAGCCGCGGGCGAGGAGTGGGCTCACGAGGAGCAAGGCGGCGAGGGGCCAGGCAGCACGTGGAAAGCGCCGAACTGCGGCGACTCCTCCCGCCGCGACCAATGCGACGAAGGGCAGCACCAGGTGCAGGTGGTAGCGCGCCTGCATGGAGACCGATTCGGGCACGACGTAGGCGTGAGCGACGAAGGCGGCGGCGAGCCAACCCGCGAAGCCAAGGGCCAGGACTCGATTCGTGCGCAACAGGGCGAGGAGACCGAGTACGGCCAGCGCCCCGAACGCCGGCGAGGTGATCTGGGCGTTGAGCAGAGTGTTGTGGGACGTCGCGACGGAAGCGATGGCATCGAGGAGCACACGCTCGTGCAGACCTTCGGAGACCTGCTCGCCAAAATGCGCGAGGGTGTGATCCACCAGGACCATGGCCGCGATGACCGTGACGACGACAGCCACCACCGCGCGGCGATGCGTGGGACCTCGGTAGCTTGGAAGCCACAGCAGGGCGCCCAGCGCGAGGGGCGCGAGCAGAAGGTCCAAGGGTCGCGTCGAGAGCGCCAGGGGCGCCAGCAGCGCGACGCAGACGAGACCGAGGGTGGCCCCGAGACTGGTGCGCGCGCGAACGACTGCGCGGACCTGGGCGAGAAAGAGCGCGCCGAGCAGCAGCGACGCGACGAGGGCGACCTCGCTGCGCGCAAAGCGAATGTGCAGGGGCAGGACGCTGAGCACGAAGGCCGAGGCCAGGGCCGTGCGCCGATCCTCCAACAGGGCGTGGACGAGCACGAACATCGCCGCCGGGGTCGCGACCGAGAGAGCCAGCGTGTCAACGCTGGTGACCACGTGTCGGGTCATGACGAGCCCCCAATGATGCGAGGCCCAGGCGAGCGTGGGCCCCTGGAAGAGCGCATCCTGGAGGTAGACCTGGCGCGAGTACGGCCAGGCGCCGAGGAGCGTGTCAGGGGCCAGCCAGACGCGCAGCACCAGCGCCAGCAGGGTAATGGCGACGAGCGCCCACACGGTGACGGGGACGGACGGCGACCCTGGGTCGGGCGGCGACCCTGGGTTGGGCGGGACGGACGGCGACCCTGGGTTGGGCGACGACCCTGGGTCGGCATCGGCGGACGGCGACCCTGGGTTGGGCGACGACCCTGGGTCAGCATCGGTGGGCGACGACCCTGGGTCAGCATCGGGGTTGGACGGCGACCCTGGGTCAGCATCGGGGGGGAGCCCGTCGGAGCGCTGATCGCGCGCACGCAGCGCGAGAAAGATCAGCCCGAGGAGCAAAGCGAGCAACGCCAAGTCGACGCTGAGTCCATCAAGCGTCGGCGCGACCGGGCCAACCTGGGACGCGCCGCTCGTATCGGCAACGACACGCCAGAAAGGCGTCTGATCGTTCTGCGAGACGGCGTCGGCGAGCAGCCCCGCAGCGGCGCGCGGGTCGCCATTCCCCTGCACCCGGAGGGCGAAGCTCACGGTTCGACGAGACGGAGCGTTCGGCGACCGCGGGTGCAAGAGTACGAGCTGGGCCGTCCCGTCGCTGGAAGTGACAGTCGCTGTGATCGAGTTGCGGTCGATGGAAATGCCCGAGAAGCGCACCCCGGGCTGGACGTCGGTGCCGAGGGCGTAGGGCGCGAAGAGCGCGAGCACCTGCGCCTCTCGGCCTGGCTCGATCACGGGCACCTGTGCCTGGGCCACGTCTGCGAGGGCCAACCAGGCCAGGAGCGCGCGAACCCACGCCTCGACGACGCGGCGCGGATGCTTCGAGACCAGCGTTCCACTCATGGCCCCCCCGCGTCCCTGGGACGAATCCAGTAGAAACCCAACGTGGCGGTGGGGCGCGCGTCACCCAGGAGACGTACGAGCGAGAACGGATGGTTCGCCGTCGGCAGCGCGAAGGTTGCTGCGGGCTCCAGGCGATGGGTGGCAAGGAGCTCACAGAGCACCGGCCGCGCGTAGGGTGGGCGCGCGTAGCCCGCTGCGACCTCCGCCGGGGCGAAACTGCGAAGGCTGGCACCGACGTAGAGCAGCGCCGACTGGCCTCGAAAATCGTCGCGCCGCGCAAGGTAGTCTGGCAGCGACACGATGGGAGGAACCGCAAGACCGCGAGCCTGACGTGCGGCGCGATATTCGCCCCACGGATAGCGCGCCTCGAGCGGGTCGCCATCCCAGGAGAGGCCGGCGATGGGACGCATGATGCTGGGCGGCACGACCAGAAGGTTGTGATCCGGCAGGCGGTCCA
Organism: Myxococcales bacterium; assembly: GCA_009992505.1. Lineage (GTDB taxonomy): Bacteria > Myxococcota_A > Polyangia > Polyangiales > Houyiibacteriaceae > JAADHO01. The sequence goes on along the minus strand of JAACVI010000013.1, from coordinate 1,500 downwards.
GCGCGTGGGAGAAGGCACGTCGTTCGGGCCCGAGCACGCGGGGGCCGACGGCGAAAGCGCGCGCCTCGTGGTTGAAGGCAGAGGCGAGGAGCGTGACCGCGACCAGGCCGCCAAAGAACGTCCGCCCAGCGACTTGGCGATGCTCACGGAGCCAGTGCGCCAGCGAAACCGCACCCGCGGCCGTGAGCCAGGCCGAGAAATAGAGCGATGTAGTGCCGTGGATGAGACGAACTGGATAGCCGGTGTCGAGGTCCTGCAACGACCCCAGGAGCACCTCGGTCAGACCGAAGGCGAGCAGCAGAGGCAGACACCTGCGCCAACTCCTGAGCGCCACCACGAGTCCGAGGAGAAAGAGCAACGACAGGGGTAGAGGCGTGAGGCGTGGATCCAGATAGATGAGATTGAGGGGAAGGGAGACAAGCTTCTGCGCCCAGGGCATGGACGCCGCTGCCCCGCCGAGCCGATGGACACTCATCCACGCATAGGGTGCGACGAAGAGCGCGAGTAGCGCGAGCGGAGCGAGGATGCGCGCCCGTGGAGGACGTCGAGCCCACAACCACGGGGCCACCAGCGCCAGCGGAGCGAGGGCGAGAAAGGTGACGTTGGAGGTGAGCGTCAACGCGAAGAACGACGCGGCGGCCAGCCAGCCGGCTTGGGATCGGTGCTCAGCCGCCCAGGTCGCGAGCCAGGCGGAGAGCATGAGGCAGAGGTCGGCCCAGGGCCAAAACGTGCCCGCCACCGCAAGCCTGAGGGCGACGGGGTGGAAGGCTCCCAGGGTGACCGCGACGAGGGCGACGTGCCGTCCGCGGATCGAGTCGCCGAAGAGCCGATGAACTCGGGCGAGCGTGAGGCCGAAGACGAGCAGGGTCAGGAGCGTGAGCACAAGACCCGTGTATTCGACGAGTGGGTAGCGATAGGGGAACGCGGAAAGCAGGAGTCCGATGGCGTGATAGGCCGGTGGCATCCAACCGGGGCGGTCAGCGTCGCAACCGGAATCCATGGCGCACTCCGCACGAGCGACGAACGCATTGTGGTCGTGAACCGGTAGCGCAGGCAGAAGCAGGGCGCCGAAGGCGGCCACGATCAGGAGCATCAGCAGCCGTCGGCGAAACGAGGTCACCCTGGGACTGGCGGGCCGAGCGCCCGCATCGTAGGCGAAAAACGCGCTGAGAAGCGCGAACGCCAGCAAGGCATACGTGGCCAGACGGCGTGGTTCCGGAAGTCCACGAAGGCCGACAACCTCAGGGGTCTCCGGGACGCAAGGCGCCATTGCTTCGCAGCGGGCGCCTTGCGTGAGGAGCGTATCGGGCGCCGAGTCCTGGGCGCGTGCGGGCAGCACCAACAGGAGCCCCCCGACACAGACCAATGCGGGGAACAGCCAGCGCATCGCGGAACGATAGACGAGTACGATGAAGCTCGCGACCACCTAGCTGCGCTTGTCAACCGCCTACCAGCGAGAAATCTCGGATCTCGCAGCGGCGGCCTGACGTCCGGTGCCAG
>JAACVI010000480.1:1639-1781 GCA_009992505.1 Myxococcales bacterium | reverse complement strand
CGACCCCGACCGCGATGCAACGTCGACGTCGGCGACCGCGATGCAACGTCGACGGCCCCGACCGCGATGTGAGATCTACCCCGTCCAGGGCGGCGGGGGCGTGTCGTCCGGCGGCGGCTCGACGACAGGGGTCATGGTCGGC